>NZ_JBWKEY010000003.1:718275-797284 GCF_056435225.1 Streptomyces sp. NPDC043996
CCGCCCGTGCGCCCCTGGGCCGCGATACGGCGCCCTCGACGCGTGGCGCTGCGGGTACGCGAGCCGTACTCGCTGTGGGCAGCTGGGCCGCCCAGAGGGCGAGGGGGGCACCCCCTGCTCGAGCGAAGCCGAGAGCTTGGGGGAGGGTGGGCACAGCTCGGCGGAGCCGCCGGGTGGTGTGGGCCCTAGGGCGCCGGAGGGGCCGAGTCCCCGGGGGCGGAGGGCGGGGCGTCGTCCGTGGTCGCGTACCAGGCGCCCGCGCCTATGGCGGCGGCCAGGACCGCCCCCGCCGCCCCGAGGGCGATCCGGCGGCGGCGCGTGGAGTCGCGGTTGCGGGCCGAGCCGGGCCGGACGGCGCCGCTCGCGCGCGGGGCCCTCGCGGTGCCCCGGGCGCCGCCCGCCAGCTCCTCGGGCCCGGGGACCCGCATCGAGGTGTGGGTGTCGCGGTTGGCGTCCGCGGGCGCGGAGCCGGGCACCAGGGGGACGGCGCCCCGCCGCGGGGGCCGCTCCCGCGGCTCCGGCGCCGCCTCCTCGTACGCGTCCTGCGGCTGCGCCTCGGCGTCCGGCTCGTCGACGTCCAGGGGCGGCATGCCCGCGAGGAGGGGGAGCTGCTCGCGCAGGCGGGCGGCGAGCTCGGAGGCGCGCAGCCGGGACGCGGGGCCCTTGGCCAGGCACTGCACCATGAGCTGCCAGAGCTCGTCGGGGATGCCGGGCAGGGGGACGACGGTCTCGGTGACGTGGCGGCGCAGGACCGCGCCGGGGTGGCCGCCGCCGAACGGGGTGAAGCCCGCGAGCAGCTCGTACAGGACGGTGGCCAGGGCGTAGATGTCGACCGCCGCGCGCGGGGGCAGGCCTTCGACGATCTCGGGGGCCAGGTAGTCAGGCGTGCCGATGATCTTCGTGGCGCGGGTCCTGCGCGGGGTGTCGATGAGCTTGGCGACGCCGAAGTCCGTCAGGAGGGCCGGGTGCGACCCGCCGGGGCCGAGCGGGCCCTGCATGTCGAGGAGGACGTTCTCGGGCTTCACGTCGCGGTGCACGATGCCCGCGGCGTGCGCGGCGGCCAGGCCGTCGGCCACGTCCGCGACGATGGCGACGGCGGCCTCGGGGGCGAGGCGGCGCTCGCGCTCCAGGCGGGTCCGCAGGTCCGTGCCGCGGACCAGGTCCATGACGAGCGCGAGGTCGTTGCCGTCGACCACCAGGTCGTGGACGCCCACCACGCGCGCGTGGTCGAGGCTCAGCAGGGCCGTCCGCTCCTGGACGAAGCGGCCGACGAGCTCCTCGTCGGAGGCCAGGTCCTCGCGAAGCAGCTTGATCGCGACGGGCCCCTCGGGACCCTCGCCGAGCCACACCGTGCCGGCGCTGCCACGGCCCAGGATCTGATGGGCGGTGTACCGGCTGCCGATCTTGCGTGCCAAGACTGCTCCTACGGATGTGTGTTGGCGTCAAAAGTACGCGGCCATGACGCCAACCTTCACTCCGGGAGCGGAAATCACCCCTCAGATGTCGACAAATCCCCAAGGTCGCGAGGATGTTGCCGTGCTGCCGCCCGGGGCACGGGCCCCGGGGCGGATCAGCCGTTCAGCTTGGAGCTCCACTCGGATGCCTGGTTCCACAGGTCCTTGACCTGCTCCCAGTACCCCTTGGTCGTGCCGATCCAGTCCTGGAGCGGGCTGAGCTCCCAGACCAGCCAGCTGGCGACGAACAGGATCACCAGGACGACCAGGCAGCCCTTGAGGCAGCCGAGGCCGGGGATCTTCGTCGGGTTCGCGCTGCGCTGGCGCCGGGGCTGTGCGGGCTGGGGCGGCTGGGGTGCCTGCGGGGCCGGGGCCGGGGCGGGCGCCTGAGGTGCGTAGGGCTGTGGCTGCGGGTGGTACGGCTGCGGCTGCTGCGGCGGGTGGTACGGCTGCGGCTGGCGCTGCGGCGCGTACGGCTGGGGCTGCTGCGGCGGGCGCTGCTGGGGGCGGGCGACCTGGCGCTGGGGGCGGCGGCGCAGGGGGTCCTGGCTCGGGTCCAGGTGCTGCACCTGCGTCTGGTCGTTGCGGTCGCGGGCGGCGCGCATCTGGTTCTGCCAGGGGTGCGGCTCGTCCGGGCCGGGGCCCACGGGGGGCATGACGGCCGTGGGGTCGGCGGCGCCCTGGGGGCCGCCGGTGTGCGGCATCACGCTGGTCGCCGCGTGCGGGTCGTACGCGCCCGGGGCGCCCGAGGTGTTCGGCAGGACCTGGGTGGGGTCGGCCGCGCCGGGGGTGTCGGGGACCGGCGCCGGGGCCGGGTCCGGGGCGAGCAGGGCGGCGACGCCCTCGGCGGCGGCGATCTGCGCGCCGGAGGCGTGCACCCCGATGCCGTCGGCGACGGTGCGCAGGGCGCGCGCCAGGTTCTCGGCGCTGGGGCGGCGGTCGGGGTCCTTGCTCAGGCAGCGCTCGATGACCGTCCACAGCGGGTCGGGGACGGTCGAGGGGCGGCGCGGCTCGGCGCTCAGGTGCTGGTGCAGGACTTCGAGGGCGGAGCCCCCCGCGAACGGCGGGCGGCCCGTGACCAGCTCGTACAGCAGGATGCCCGCGCCGTAGATGTCGACGGCGCTGGTCTGGGGGCGGCCCTCGGCGGACTCCGGCGCCACGTACGCGGGCGTGCCGACGAACTCCTGGGTGCGGGTCAGGCCCGGGGAGTCGGCGAGGCGGGCGATGCCGAAGTCCGTGAGCATCGGGTGCATGCCGTGGGCGTCCTGCTTGACCAGGACGTTCGCGGGCTTCAGATCGCGGTGGACCACGCCGTCGGCGTGGCTGGAGGCCAGCGCGTCGGCGATCTGCGCGGTCAGCAGGGCGGCGGCGGCCGGGGTGAACGGGCCGTTCTCGCGCAGGTACTTGTGCAGGTCCGGGCCATCGATCAGGTCCATGACCAGAGCGAGGAGGTCGCCCTCCACGACGAGGTCGCGGGTGCGGACGATGTTCGGGTGCGTCAGGCGCAGCAGGACGGAGCGCTCCCTGAGGAAGCGCATCACCACGTCCGCGTCGTTCGCGAGCTCCTCCTTGAGGACCTTGATCGCGACGGTCTCGCCGGGCTGGCCGGGCACGGCCGCCTCGGCACCCGCGGTCTCCCGCTGGCGGGCTCGCCAGACGGTGCCCGTGGCGCCGCGCCCGAGCGGCTCCTCGAGCAGGTACTTGCTGCCTACCGGCCGCACGTCATGCGCTCCCTGCTGGATGTGACTGGTCTGATCCGGTCCGAACGTCGCCGTGAAGGGCGTTCCGACCCACTGTAGTGCCGCCGTACGGGGCACCGGACGACGATCTTGCCCCTGGCTTCCGGCCGTACGGACCTTTGTTCGCAGGGAAGACGCGGGACCAGGGCCGTTGGTTGCCGGCACCCCACAGAAAGAAGCGAGAAAGCGGGAGGAAAAGGACTTTTGCTCGCGCTGGCGGGAGGAGGGGACGCGGGCCGGGTGAGGGGCTCGGCGGGGCTCGACAGGGCTCAGTAGGGGGCGGTAGGGGGCGGTAGGGGGCGCACGGACGCCCCCGGGCCGGGGCGGGCGGCGGCCGGGGCGGGTTTCCTTCTGGCCCGCTTCCCGCACTTTTCCTGGCACGTTTCCGTACAGAGGCGACCAATCAAGATCACTTACGGGTGGGGGATGGGCGTGTTGTCAGTGGCAGGTGCGAGGATGCTTTCCGTACTGGCCGACGTGCCCGTGTGCGGTGGGGGGAATCACAGCGCGAGTCAGCGCGAGTCCCCGTGCCGGGCGCCAGCGCAGAAGGGACCGCTGACGGCATGCAGATCCGGCTGACCGTCCTCGGGCCGCGTGGCGGCCAGACCGATCCGGGGGGACGCCCCGGGACGGCCTGTGACGTGCTGGTCACCGCTCCCGCGGGGACGGCGCTCGCCGCCGTGGCCTCCGGCCTGGCCGCCGCCGTCGCCGCGGGCGAAGGACCCGCCGTGCTGTACGCGCAGTCGGAGCGCCTGGATCCGCAGCGCCGCACCCTCGGCGAGCCCCCGCTGGTCGACGGCGCCGTGCTGTCCGTGGGCGCCCCTGCCGAGCCCGGCCCCGAGCTGGCCGACGCCGCCGCCCAGCTGCATGTGATCGCCGGTCCTGACGCGGGCGGCGTGCACCTGCTGCACGGCGGCCAGATCCGCGTGGGCCGCTCCGCCCAGGCCGACGTGCCGCTGGACGACCCGGACGTGTCCCGGCTGCACTGCGCCGTCACCCTGGAGGCGGACGGCCTGGTCACGGTCACCGACCTCGGCTCGACGAACGGCACGGCGGTGGACGGCCGCGCGGTCGCCGACGCTCCGGTGCGGCTCGCCTCCGGCTCCCTGCTGCGCATCGGCGAGTCCGTGCTGCGGCTGACCACGGGCAGCGGCATGGGCGGCGTCCTGGACTCGGCGTCGGACGGCGAGGGCCACGTGCGCGTGCGGGTCTCCCCCGCCACGGGTGCCGGGGACGGGCCGGACACCGCGGAGAAGGCCGCCCCCGGAGGCGCGGCCCCCGCGCCGGGGGCCACGGCCGCGCGCCCGGCGGACGGCGTGACCCAGCACGCGTACGGAACGGCCGAATGGGGCTCCTCCGGAGACGGCGAGGACGGCACCCGGGCCCCCGTGGTGCCGCGCCAGGGCGGCGCCCCCGAAGCGGAGCGGAGCACGACGCACACCCCCGCGCGCGGGACGGAGCTGCCGCGCGGCCCGCGCAAGCGCGGCGGGCTCTCGGCGTGGGCGCGGCGGCTGACCTCAGGCCGCGGCGAGGAGACGGCGCGCGAGCACGAGGCGTACGACGAGACGTATGAGGGCCCGCAGGGCCAGGGGACGTACTCCGTAGCCGCGGCCGCGGCCGCGCCGGACGTGGCGGCGGTCCGGGGCGAGCCGCTGCCCGAGGTGTGGCCGGACGCGGCGGCGCTGCTCCTGGCGGCCCTGGGCCCTGGCACCCGGCTGTGGGAGCGCGGCCCGGGGCACCCGGAGGCGCTCGCGGTGCGCCTCGGCACGGTCGACCGCGCGGCCCCCGGCCAGCACGGCCTGCTGCCCGCCGTGCCGGTGACGGTGAGCCTGCGGGAGGCGGGCGCCCTCGGCCTCGCCGGGCCGCGCGAGCGGCTCGCGGGCCTGGCCAGGGCGGTGCTCGCGCAGCTGGCCGCGCTGCACTCCCCCGCGGGCCTGGAGATCGTGCTCATCAGCACGGACCGGGCCAGGGCCACGGCCGAGCGGGCCGCGGAGTGGTCCTGGCTCGGCTGGCTGCCGCACGTGCGGCCCGCGCACGGCCAGGACTGCCGTCTGCTCCTCGCCTACGACCGCGAGCAGGCCGCGGCCCGCACGGCCGAGCTGCTGCGCCGTCTCGACGAGCCGGAGGCGGACGGAACGCTGGCCGCCGAGCGGGACGACCCGGAGGCGGCGGGGCCCCGGACGGTCGTCGTGGTGGACGGCGACCCCGGCTCCGCCGCGCTGCGGGAGGCCACCGCGCGGCTCGCCAGGGACGGGGGCGCGGCCGGGATCCACGTCGTGTGCCTCGCCGAGGCGGCGGCCGCATCGCCCGCGTCACCGGTGACGGACACGTATGACACGGCGTGCTCGGCCTCGCCCGCCTTCCGCGAGTGCGGCGCGGTGGCGCTCCTCAGCGGGGACGTGGCGACGGCCCTGTGGGTGCTGCGCACGGCGGACGGACAGCCCGTCGGGCACGGCACGCTCGCCGCGGTGGACGCCGTGTCGGCGGCCTGGGCGCAGCGGTTCGCGCGGGCGCTGGCCCCGCTGCGGCCTGACGGCGCGGGCGGCGGGCACGCGCGCGTGGCGGCGCCCCTGCCGCAGTCCGCGCGGCTCCTGGACGAGCTGGGCCTGGCCCGGGCCACCCCGAACTCACTGATGGCGCGCTGGGCGGCGGCCGCCGATGACGCGGCGGCCGCGGGCGGGCGGGTCGCGGCCGTGCTCGGCGCGGGGGCGCGCGGTCCCGTCGTGGTGGACCTCGCGGCGGACGGACCCCATCTGCTGGTCGAGGGACCGTCCGGGAGCGGGCGCACGGAGCTGCTGCGGTCCGTCGCCGCGTCCCTCGCCGCCGCCGAGCGGCCCGACCGGCTCGGCATCGTGCTCGTCGACGGCAGCGTCGACGGGCGGGACAGCGGCGCGGCGGGCGGCGGCCCGGCGGCCGAGCGGCCCGGCGAGGGACTGCGGGCGTGTACGGACCTGCCGCACGTCACCACGCACCTCGCGGCCAACGACCCGGTGCGCATGCGGGAGTTCGCACAGTCGCTCGCCGCCGAGCTGAAGCGGCGCGCGGAGCTGCTCGGGCGGCAGGGGTTCGCCGAGTGGCACACGGGCCGGGCGGTGTCCGGGCGCCTGGTGGCACAGCGCGGCGCCGCGAACGGCGGCGGCGCCGGTGGTGGCGGGAGCACCAATGGTGGCGGTGCCGGGGACGTGGAGGCGCCGCCCAGCTCGACGCTGCGGCTGCGGCCCGGCGGCGCGGCGCGGCCCGAGCCGCGCCCCGCGCTGCCGCGGCTCGTGGTGGTGGTCGACGACTTCGACACGCTGCTCGCGCCCGCGCTCGGCTCGCCCGGGCGGCCCGCCGCGGGGTCCGTCGTGCGGGCCCTGGAGGCGGTCGCGCGGGACGGCGAGCGGCTCGGCGTGCATCTGGTGGCGGCCGTGCGGGGCGCCGAGCGCGCGGCCGAGACGGAGGTGGGGCGGCACGCCGGGCTCCGTGTGGTCCTCGACCCGCCGGGGGACGGCGTGGAGGACCCCGCTCCCGGGCGCGGCGGCCTGCGGGAGGCCGACGGCCGGTTCACCGCGTTCCAGGCGGGCCGGGTCACGGGCCGCATCCCCCGGACGGCGACGCTGCGGCCCACCGTGGTGCCCCTCGAGTGGGACCGCATGGGGGACCCTCCCACCCGCCGCCCCGTCCGCGAGCTGGGCAACGGCCCCACGGACCTGGCCCTGTTGGCCAGCGCCCTGGACCGCGCGGCCCGCGAGGTCTCGGCCGACCGGGTGCCGTCGCTGCTCTAAGCGCTCCGCTGGTTCCGCGGTGCTCTTGCCGTCAGCCGACTGCGGGTTCGTCGTGGCTGGCCGCGCAGTTCCCCGCGCCCCTTCGGGGCGCGGCCGAACCGCAACGGACTTCACCAAGTCCGCTTAGGGCCCTTCTGGTGGATCTCCGCGGCGTCGCGACGAAAGGGAACAGGCGCCACCGGCGAGCGGACGCTCCGTCACAACGCCATCACGATCACCTACTTGACGCTGTTGACCATCTTGCCGCCGCTCCCCGGCCGGGCGTACACAAGCCGGAACGGGACTGTCGGGGAAGAGAACGGGGCAGCGATGCGCAGCACTCTTCGTACACGCACCACCCGCACCACCGGCACCACAGGACGTACCCGCGCCACAGGCCGTCCCCGCGGGGCGCGGCGCCGCGCGGCCGGGCGGATCGTCGCCTCGCTCACCGTCGGCGCCCTGGCCCTCGGCCTCAGCGCGTGCGGCGACGACAAGGACGACGGCGGGAAGAACGGCGAGGGCGACGGCAAGGACACCAAGGCGACCGTGCGACTGCCCAAGCTGGACGGGCAGAAGCTGTCCGTCGCCGCGGTGTGGGGCGGCGCCGAGCGCAAGGTGTTCCTGAGCGTCCTCGACGAGTTCGAGCAGCGGACCGGCGCCGAGGTGTCCTTCGTGCCCGCGCAGGAGCCCATCATCAGCTTCCTGGCGTCGAAGGTGGCGGGCGGCGAGCCCCCGGACGTGGCGATGCTCCCGCAGGTCGGCGCGGTCCAGCAGGCCGTGGGGAAGAAGTGGGCCAAGCCCCTTGGCCCCGAGGCTCAGAAGGAGCTGGACGAGAACTACGCCGACGGCTGGAAGAAGCTCGGGGCCGTCGACGGCAAGCAGTACGGCGTGTACTTCAAGGCCGCCAACAAGTCGTTGGTCTGGTACAACACCAAGGTCTTCGAGAACGCGGGCGTCAGCGAGCCCAAGACGTGGGACGCGTTCATGAAGACCGCGCAGACGGTGTACGACTCGGGTGTGCCGCCGGTGTCCGTGGCCGGGGCCGACGCGTGGACGCTCACCGACTGGTTCGAGAACGTCTATCTCTCGCAGGCCGGTCCCGAGAAGTACGACCAGCTCGCCCAGCACAAGATCAAGTGGACGGATCCGTCCGTCAAGAAGGCCCTGACCACACTCGGTGAGCTGTTCGGGAAGAAGGGCTTCGTCTCCGGGGACGCCAAGGGCGCGCTCCAGACGGAGTTCCCCGCGTCCGTGAAGCAGACGTTCGTCGGCGGCGACCAGCCGAAGGCGGGCATGGTCTTCGAGGGCGACATGGTGTCGCTCTCCATCTCCGAGACCAAGGCGAAGATCGGCACCGACGCGAAGGTGTTCCCGTTCCCGGCGGTCGGGAGCGAGTCCCCGGCGGTCGTCGGCGGTGACGCGGCCGTCGCGCTGAAGGACGGCGAGGGCGCGCAGGCCCTGCTCACCTATCTCGCGTCGCCGGACGCGGCGAAGATCTGGGCCGAGGCGGGCGGCTTCGTCTCGCCGAACAAGAACCTGGACCTGGCCGCGTACCCCAACGACGTGCAGCGGGGCATCGCCAAGGCGCTCATCGGGGCCGGTGACGACATCCGCTTCGACATGTCCGACCAGGCGCCCCCGGCCTTCGGCGGCACGCCCGGCAAGGGCGAGTGGAAGGCGCTCCAGGACTTCCTGGAGAACCCCGATGACGTCGCGGGCACCCAGCGGGCGCTGGAGGACGCGGCGGCCAAGGCGTACCCGAAGAGCTGACGCGGCGATGACGACCCCGGACGCCGGGGGCACCGCGGCGGTGCCCCCGGCCGAGCCGACGACGCGCACGCCCACGACCGGCCGCGGCGCCGGTCCCCGCCGGAGCGTGACCCGGACCCGCAGAGCGGTCGCGGTCCTCTTCCTGCTGCCCGCCCTGGTCCTGCTCGGCGCGATCGTCCTGTACCCCATCGGGTTCTCGGTGCTGCGCAGCTTCTTCGACAAGGGCGGCGACTTCACCGGCCTCGGCAACTACCGGACGATGACCGAGGATGACGACATCCGCACGGCCGTCAAGAACACGGCGATCTGGGTGGTGGTCGCGCCCCTGGTCGCGACCGCGCTCGGCCTGATCTTCGCCGTGCTCACCGAACGGGTCCGCTGGGGCACCGCGTTCAAGATCGTCATCTTTATGCCGATGGCGATCTCGATGCTCGCGGCGGGCATCATCTTCCGGCTCGTGTACGAGGCCAACCCCGACCGGGGCGTCGCCAACGCCGTGTGGGTGGGCGTGCACGACACGTTCGCCGAGTCGTCGCACTTCCCGCGCGGGCACCCGGCGGCGAAGTCGCCACTGCGGGACGCGGGCGGCGGCGCGTTCATCACCCGGGAGCCGGTCCGCGCCGGGCAGCCGGTGGCGTTGCCGCTCACCGGGGTGCCGCCGAACCAGATGCCGGACGGCGCCGAGCGGGCTCGGCCCGCGCGGGCCGAGCCCGGCGAGGTCACGGGCACCGCCTGGCAGGACTTCACCCGCGGCAAGGGCAGGGGCGAGGTCAACGCGCCGGACCCGGCCGAGTTCGGCTACGCGGGCATCAAGATCGAGGCCGTCAAGGACGGCGAGGTGGTGGCCTCCACGAAGGCCTCCGGCGACGGCACGTTCACACTGCCCAAGGAGGCCGACGGGGCCCAGCTGCGCTATCCCGCGTCGAACTTCCGCGAGCCCTACGACGGCGTCGACTGGCTCGGCCCGGCGCTGGTCACGCCGTCCGTCATCGGCGCCTACGTGTGGATGTGGGCCGGGTTCGCGATGGTCCTGATCGCGGCGGGCCTGGCGAGCCTGCCGCGTGAACTCCTGGAGGCGGCACGGGTGGACGGCGCCAACGAGTGGCAGGTGTTCCGGCGGGTCACGGTGCCCCTGCTCGCGCCGGTCCTCGCGGTGGTCCTCGTGACGCTCATGATCAACGTCATGAAGATCTTCGACCTGGTCTTCGTGATCCCGCCGGGCTCCTCGAAGGACGAGGCGAACGTCCTGGCCGTACAGCTCTACAACGAGGCCTTCGGCGACCAGGACGACGGCGTGGCGAGCGCGATCGCCGTGCTGCTCTTCCTGCTCGTGGTCCCGGTGATGTGGTTCAACATGCGGCGGATGCGGCGGGAGGCCAAGCGATGAGCACCTCGGTCGTCAAGGCCCGGCGGTCCCTCGGCGGGCGGGTCGCGGCGCTGCTCGGCAGCACCGCGCTGCGGGTCTTCCTCGTCCTCGTCGGGCTCTTCTGGCTGGTGCCGTCGTTCGGGCTGCTGCTCGGCTCGCTGCGAACCAAGGAGGACATGAGCGAGACCGGCTGGTGGAAGGTATTCGGCGCGCCCTCCCAGCTGACGTTCGACAACTACGCGGACCTCCTGAAGGACGAGACGATCACCGACTCGATCCTGACGAGCCTGTCCATCACGGTGCCTGCGACGCTGCTCGTCGTGGTGATCGGCTCGCTCGCCGGATACGCCTTCGCCTGGATGGAGTTCCCCGGCCGCGACTGGTGGTTCCTCGGCGTGGTGGGGCTGCTGGTGGTGCCGGTGCAGGTGGCGCTCGTACCGATCTCGGACCTGTTCGGCAAGATCGGGATCTTCGAGACGACCCTGGGCGTGGTGCTCTTCCACACCGCCTTCGGACTGCCGTTCGCGATCTTCCTGCTGCGGAACTTCTTCGCGGAGATCCCCCGGGAGCTCCTGGAGGCGGCCCGTCTGGACGGCGCCGGTGAACTGCGGCTCTTCGTGCGGGTGGTGATGCCGCTCGGGCTCCCGGCGATCGCCTCGCTCGGCATCTTCCAGTTCCTGTGGGTGTGGAACGACATGCTGATCGCGCTGATCTTCGCCGACGCGGGCAGCCCGCCGATCACGGTGGCGCTCCAGCAGCAGGTGCGGTTCTTCGGCGACAACGTGCAGATCCTCGCGCCCGGCGCGTTCATCTCGATGGTGATCCCGCTGGCCGTGTTCTTCGCGTTCCAGCGGCAGTTCGTGTCCGGTGTGATGTCGGGCGCCGTCAAGTGAGCACGCGCGAACGCCCGCGCGCCGGGCGGCGCGCACGCGATCAACTGGCCTGTTCATAGCGCCACTTCGGCGAGCGGGGACTGTTTCACGTGAAACAGTCCCCGCTCGCCCGCTTGACCCGCGTCCCCCGAAAGACACACCCCGGCGTAACCAGATCAGCACACCGGCCGTTGCCGGGCAGAATGCCCGCGCCGACCCATGGATGTGCCGTGCCCCGGTTCAGTGTCATCGTCCCCGCGTACCAGGTGCAGGCGTATCTGCACGAGTGCCTGTCCTCCGTACTCGAACAGACATACACGGACTGGGAACTGATCGCGGTCGAGGACCGCTCGCCGGACGGCTGCGGCGCCATCCTCGATGAGTTCGCGGCCAAGGACGCGCGCGTCAGGGCCGTGCACCTGGAGGAGAACGTCGGGCTCGGCCGGGCGCGCAACGCCGGGATGGAGCACGCCACCGGCGACTACCTGATCTTCCTCGACGCCGATGACAGCCTGCTGCCCGGCTCGCTGCAGGCGATCGCCGACCGGCTCAAGGAGACCGGCGATCCTGACGTGCTCGTCTACGACTACGAACGCGTCCACTGGTCGGGCGAGCGGGTCCGCAACCAGCTCGCGCCGCTGCTCACCGAGGAGGGCCCCGCCCCCTTCGAACTCGCCGACCGGCCAGGGCTGCTGCGGCTGCTCATGGTCGCCTGGAACAAGGCGCACCGCCGCGAGTTCGTCGAGCGCGAGGGCCTCACGTTCCCGCCCGGCACCTATGAGGACGCGCCGTGGACGTACCCGCTGATGATGACGGCGGAGTCGATCGCGACGCTCGACCGGGTGTGCGTGCGCTACCGGCAGCGGCGCCACGGCGGCATCCTCAGCACCACCAGCCGCGCGCACTTCGACGTCTTCGACCAGTACGAGCGGGTGTTCGCGTTCCTCGACACGCGCCCGGACCTGCCGGACGCCTGGCGGTCCGTGGTCTTCCGGCGCATGGTCGACCACCTCCTGACGATCTACAGCAGGCCGGAGCGCCTTCCGCGCGACAGCCGCCCGGAGTTCCTGCGCCGGGCCCGCGCCCACTACCGCCGCTTCCGGGTCCCCGGCGCCCGGCCGCGCCCGGGCGCCCGCACGCGCCACGCCCTGGTGCGGCTCGGCTCGCACCGCGCGTACCAGGCGCTGCGGGTGGCGGGGCGGTTCGCCACGGCGGGCAGGCGGTACGCCACCGGGGTGCTGCGCGGCGTCCGCGCGGCCCTGCTGCGGCTGCACTACCGCGTCCAGCTGCGGCGCCCGGTCCGCGCGGACCTCGCCGTTTTCACCACCGGCGGCGGGCGCGGGTACGGCGGCGACCCGGGCGCCCTGGAGGCCGCGGTGCGCACGCACGTGCCGAACGTGCGCACCGCCTGGATCGCCGCGCCCGCGCGCCAGCACACCGTGCCCGCCGCGACCCGGCGGCTCACGCCCGGCACGGCCGCGTACTGGACGGCGCTCGCGCGCGCCGCGTACCTGGTGAGCGACGACCACTTCGAGCCGCGCCTGGTCAAGCGGCCCGGTCAGCTGCTGCTCCGCACCCAGGACGGCACCCCGCTCAAGCACATGGGCATGGACCTCCAGGAGCGCCCGGCCGCCGCGGGCGGCACCGACTTCGCCGCGGTGCTGCGCGACGCCGACCGGTGGGACTACGTCCTGTCGGGGAGCAGGCACGCGACGCTGGCGTGGGAGCGCGCCTTCCCCGCCGCGTACACGACGCTGGAGTACGGCTGTCCGCGCAACGACCGCTACCAGCACGCCACGGAAGAGGACGTGGCCCGCGTCAGGGAGAGCCTCGGTGTGCCGCAGGGGGCGACGGCGATCCTGTACGCGCCGGAGCACCGCGACTACCGGCGCTCCCAGCGCCTCGGCATCGACCTGGAGCGGCTGCTCCGCCGCCTCGGTCCGCGCTTCTTCGTCCTGGTGCACGCCCCGGGCGCCGAGCCGCAGCCGCTGCCCTCCGACCTGGTGGGCCGGGCCGTGGACGTGTCCGCGGACACGCGCGTGGACCGGCTGTGCCTGGCGGCGGACGCGCTGGTCACGGACTACTCCTCGCTGATGTTCGACTACGCGGACCTGGACCGCCCGATCGTCCTGCACGCCGACGACTGGGAGGCCTACGAGGCCGCCCGCGGCACCTACTTCGACGTGCGCGCCTTCCCGCCGGGCGCGGTGGCGCGCGGCGAGGACGAGCTCGCCGACATCTTCGCGTCCGGGCACTGGCGCGGCTCGCGCTCGGCACAGCTGAGGCGGGCGTTCCGGGAGAGGTTCTGTCCGTACGACGACGGGCACGCGGCGGAGCGTGTCGTGCGGCGGGTGGTGCTCGGCGAGAAGATCCCACTACCTTCGGTCGTGGCGCTCTCGGAGCGGCACCCCACGCCGGCGGCGGGGCCCGAGGGCACCCGTGCGTCCGGGGCCGCGGATTCCGGGATCGCGCAGGCCGCCGCGCTCCTGTCGCAGCAGCGCACTCCCCCCAACTCCAGGATCTGAGATGCCCGAAGCCTCCGCTTCCGTGCCCGCGTCCGCCCGGGAACCGGACGACGCGCCGCCGCCACCCGCCCGGTTCTCCGATGTGAAGGGCTGGTTCCATCCGGCCGACCAGGTGCTCTTCGACTGGTTCCTCAGCCGCCAGCTGGACCTCGGCGAGTCGGGCGACCTGCTCGAACTCGGCGCCTATCTGGGCAAGAGCGCGATCTTCATGGGTGCCTACCGGCGCCCCGGCGACGCGTTCACGGTGTGCGACCTGTTCGACTCGCCCGCGCCCGACGACGCCAACTCCAAGGAGATGGGCCGCTCGTACGCGACGCTCACGCGCCGTGCCTTCGAGGCGAACTACCGCTCGTTCCACGACGAGCTGCCCACGGTCGTGCAGGCCCCTTCGTCCAGCATCACCACGCACGTGCCCGAGCGGAGCTGCCGCTTCGCGCACATCGACGCCTCGCATCTGTACGCCCATGTGCACGCCGACATCGAGGCGGCGCGCGAGCTGCTCACGCCGGACGGGATCGTCGTCCTGGACGACTTCCGCGCCGAGCACTGCCCCGGCGTCGCCGCCGCGACCTGGGGCGCCGTCGCCACCACCGGGCTCAAGCCGCTGTGCATCACGGCGACGAAGTTCTACGGGACGTGGGGGCGGTACGAGGCGGTGCACGGGGAGCTCGGGCGGCTCCTGAAGGGGCGGGACGACATGTGGCACGGCGCGGAGGAGGTGGCGGGCCACCCCATGATCCGCATCAGCGGGCGCAAGGCCCGCACCCCGGCCCACCCGCGCTCCCGGCACGCCGCCGCCGCGCCCCCGCGCCAGCCGGACGCCCGGGGGCCGCGGCGTCCCCGGGGCCTGGCGGCCCTGTTCGGCCGCCGGCCTTGACGGCGCGCGGCGGCGCGGCCCCCGGGCGTCGGAGCGGGTGACCGCCGTCGGCCGGTGCGGGTGATCCGCCGCTGCGCGGCGGATTTCCCCCCACCCGCGAACAACGGACGATCAAGCGCACCGCGTCGGGGCCCGACCTGGCGAAGGCAGCGTGTACGGGTGGGCGGGTGGGAGAATCCCGCCGCGGTAGCGGCGGGCAGCCAAAGCGCAAGCCGCAGCGTGCCGTGCGCCGCAAGCCAGGGGCAACCAGGCAAAGTGGGGCAATGCACCCCTTCGCGATCCCCGTCGGCCTGGCCCGAAGGGCCCGGCGGGCCGCCCGCGCCACCCGCTTCCGGGCGGAGCGCGCGACCGCGGGCCGCCAACGCCCCGGCGCCGCCGGTCAGCTCACGCCCGTACACCTGTCCCTGCGGGACAGCCGCACCCTGAACCTCGCCGTCCCCGCCCCGGGCGCCCGTACCGGCGAGCTCCTGCTCAGCCGTGGCGCCCGCCGCCATCGCGTACCGCTCGCCGTCGAGCGGCACACCGACGGCCACCCCCTCCTGACCGCGACGGTCACCCTGCGCGACGCGCTGGAAGGCACCGGCCCCGGGCCCGCCTTGAGCGAGGGCGCCTGGCGCCTCACCGTGGTGACGACCGGCGCCGACGGCCGCGTACGCCGTCATGGCCTCGCCCTGGCCGAGGCCCCCGCGCCCCCGACGCCGACGCTGCCGCACGCCCCGCATCCGCGCACCGGCACCCTCCTGCGCGTCGTGCGCTGCCGCGGCGGACGGGCGGCGGTGCAGGTCACCCGGTCGCGGCCGCGCGCGGAGCTGGTGCGGTTCGAGCCGCGCGGGCACGGCATCACCGTGCACGGACGCGTGGTCGCCGCGCGGGCCCGCGCCGTCCGGGGCGCGGGCCCGGCACGTGCGGTCCGGCGCCGGGACGGGCTGACCGTGCCGGTGCCGCTCGTCTGGGACGGCGAGCGCTTCAGCTTCGCGCTGCCGCTCGCGGCGATGGCCCGGGCGGGGAGCGGCCAGTGGGTGTGGGACTTCCACGTCGGCGGGCTGCCGCTGGGCCGCTGGCTGACCGATGTGAGGGACCTGCCGTCCGCGTTCCCCACGCCGTTCCGCCTGGTCGCCCTCGACGGGGGCGGCCTGGTGCGCGCCCACCCGCACTTCACCCCCTCCGGCGCGTTCGCCGTGACCTGCCTGGACCTGACGCAGCAGAAGGAGACCCCATGAAGATCACCTACCTCCTCGGCTGGGGCGACGAGATGGGCGGCACCGAACTCGCCACGTACACCCAGGCGCTGCACCTCGCCGAGCGGCACGACGTGGAGGTCCTCTCCGTCTTCCGCACCAGGGCCGAGCCGTTCTTCCCCGAGGCGCGCGGGCTGCCCGTGCGCTATCTGGTGGACCGCACGGCGACGCCCGAGCGGCCGGTGCGCGCCTCGCGGCTCGACGAGCCGGCCTGCCGGACCCTCGCCGCGCTGCCCAGCGAACTGATCGCGCCCGCCTGGGAGTCGGCGTTCGACCGGCTCACCGACGTCGAGCTGACCGCCGCGCTCACCGCCCTGGACACGGACGTCCTGGTCACGACGACGCCCGCGCTGCTCGCCGCCGCCGTGCGCCTGGTGCCCGCGCGCGTGGTGACCGTGCACCAGGAGCACCGCCCCACCCAGCGGCGCGGCCCCTCGGGCGAGCCGCTGCTGCTCTTCGCGCCGCGCCTGGACGCCCTGGTGACGCTGACGGAGCGGACCCGGGAGTGGCTCGCGGAGTCCCTGGGCGCGACGGCGCCGGAGCTCGCCGTGATCCCCAACGCCGTACCGGACGGCTTCCGGCCGCGCGCCGACGGCGAGAGCAAGGTCATCGTGATGGCGGCGCGGCTGACCGGCGAGAAGCGCGTCGACCACGCGATCCGCGCGTTCGCCCGCCTCGCCGACGCGCACCCCGAGTGGACCCTGCGGATCTTCGGCGGCGGGCACCGCGAGCCGAGCCTGCGCCGCCTGGTGGACGCCTTCGGCCTGCAGGACCGGATCGAACTCCTCGGCCCCTGCCAGGACATGGCCGCCGAGTGGGCGAAGGCGGGCCTGACGCTGATGACGGCGGGCCACAACGAGGCGTTCCCACTGGTGCTCCTCGAGGCGCTCGCGGCGGGCGTGCCCGTGGTCGCGTACGACGTCCTGACGGGGCCCGCCGAGATCGTCAGGCACCGGGTCGACGGGCTGCTCGTGCCGCCCGGCGAGATCGAGCGGCTCGCCGCCGCCATGGACGAGGTGATGGCCGACGACGCGCAGCGGCGGGCCTACGCGGAGGCCGCCCGCGAGGGCGTGTACGCGCGCTTCTCCAGCGCGCGCGTGACCGGCCTGTGGGAGGAGCTGTACGCCCGGCTCGTGGCGGGCCGCGACAGGCCCGAGCGGCTCGCCGGGCGCGCGGACCGGGTGGCGCTCGGCGTCGCCTCCGGCGGGCCCGGCTTCCGGCCGACCGCGCCGCACGCCCTCGTCGCGGCCGCCCCGGAGGCCGAGCGGGCCCGCGAGGACGAGATCCTCGCCGGGGACGGGAGTCTGATCCGCTCGGTGGGCCGTCTCGCCGAGCGGCGCGACGACGTGCTCACCCCGCGCATGACCGCGTGGAACCTCGATCTGACGGCGTCCGCCCTGGCGGCGCGGGACGTGCCCTACGTCCTGGTCCGCGCGCGCGGGGGCGCCGCCGCGCACACCCTCGCCGTCGCCGACGACCACCGCGACGCCGCCCTGAAGGCACTCGCCGAGGCGCACCACGGGCAGGCCGTGTACGCCGAGCTGGTGGCGCCGCGCGACGCCGCGCCCGGCGTGGTGCTCGCCGAACGCCTCGACGGCGTGGGCGAGGTGGCGGGCGTCCGCGTCTTCAAACCGGTCACCACGACGACCCTGTCGCTGCGCCACGGCGTGCAGCAGGCCTGCACGGTGGCGTTCTGGACGCGTACCCAGGAGCCGGAGGCGGGCGGCCGCGCTTGGCGGGCACCGTTCGGCTCCACCCTCGCGGGGACGGAGCTGCCGTCCCTCGCGCCCACCGCGCGGCTGCGGGTCGCCGAGCGCGAGCACCCGACCCTTGACGTCTTCACGCGGGTCCTCATGACCGACGTCGACTTCCCCGTCGACGCCGTCTACACCTGGGTCGACGACTCCGACCCGGCCTGGCGCGCGGCCCGCGCGAGCGCGCTCGGCTCCCGCGGCGTCCAGGCCGACGGCACCGACGGCGCCGACGGCTCCTCGGCGGACAGCGGCGCGGTCCGCTTCCGCAACCGCGACGAACTCCGCTACTCCCTGCGGTCCCTGGCGATGTACGCGCCGTGGGTGCGGCACGTGTACCTGGTGACGGCCGGGCAGGTCCCGGCCTGGCTGGACGAGGACCACCCGGGCCTGACGGTGGTCGACCACCGCGACCTGTTCGCCGACCCCGGCGGCTGTCTGCCGACGTTCAACTCGCACGCCATCGAGACCCAGCTCCACCGCGTCGAGGGCCTGTCGGAGCACTTCCTCTACTTCAACGACGACATGTTCCTCGGCCGCCCCACCACCCCGGACACGTTCTTCCTCGGCAACGGCCTGCCCCGGTTCTTCTGGTCGTCGGTGTCCGTGCCGGACCTGCCCGTCGCCGCCGACGACGAGGGCTATCTGGCCGCCGCGAAGAACAACCGGGCGCTGCTGCGCCGCGACTTCGGCCGCACCTCGACGCACTGCCTGCTGCACGTCCCGTACGCGCTGCGGCGCGGTGTCCTGGAAGAACTCGCCGAGCGGTACGGCGACGAGCTCGCGGCGACCGCCCGCAACCCCTTCCGGGGCACGGGCGACCACTCCGTCGTGTCGTCGCTGTTCCAGCACTACGCGTATCTGACGGGCCGGGCGGTGCCGGGCTCGATCGCGTACGACTTCGTGGACATCGCGGACCGCGCGGACCACGCCCGGCTCGGCCAGCTGCTCCAGTCCCGGAACAAGACGGCGTTCTGCGTCGGGGAGACACCCGGCGGCGAGGTGTCGGACGCGGAGTCGGCGCTCGCGATGCGCGCGTTCCTGACGGCTTATTTCCCGGTGCCGTCGCCCTATGAGAAGGCGGCGGCCCAGTGAGTGCCTAGGCCGCCGAGACGTCGATGCCGTGGGCGAACAGGGCGGCCCGGACCCGGTTGTCCACGCCGCATTTGGCGTACACGGCGCTGATGTACGACTTGACCGTCCCGGCGCTGAGGCCGAGGCGGCGGCCGATCTGCTGGTTCGTCAGGCCCTCGCCGACGAGCGCGAGGACCTCGCGCTCGCGCAGGGACAGGGGCGCGACGCCGTGCGTCTCGCGCGTCTCGCCGCGCGCGACGGTGGCGCCGGTGTGCTGGATCCAGGCGGCGGGCAGCACGGCGGCGCCCGAGGCGAGGGTGTGCACGGCGTGCGAGAGGGCGCGGACGTCGGCGTCCTCGGGCAGATAGCCGGAGACGCCCGGGGGCAGGCCGACGACGGAGGGGTGCGTGACGGCGGCCTCGCCGAGCAGCGCCACGGGCACGCAGGGCAGCTCGCCGCCCCGCACCGCGCCGAAAAGCCGGTCGATGCCGGGCAGCGTCCGGGACGCGAGGACGACGGAGTCCGGGCACTTGCGCACCCGCCCGAGCACCTCGTCGACGTCTCCGTACGCGGTGACCGCGAATTCACCACCGTCCGCGAGGGACTGCGCGAGCCCCCTGCGGATGAACGGGTGGTGGTGAGCGACCGTCACATTCAGCATGGGCTCCCCCGAGCAGGCCAATTAGTCAAGAAGTCGTCAATATCTGGTCGGGCTTCAACCTACCCCAGCGGCGCCGCGTTGACGTGCGGCGTTGTCCGTGCGGTGAACCCGGGCAACTCCCGCCTTAATGTCCGAGTTTGATCCGGCTACGCGCCGGTAACTGCCGAATGGCCCCGTCAACAGGCAGTAGGGCGCTCCCGCGATCACCCACAAGATCGTCACGAGTCCGGCACAGCGGCCGGACTCGGACCCGGCGTGCCCGCCCCGCGCCAATCGGGGCGGGCACGGGTCCGATCGTAATGAACCGATTCGAAGGAACACACGACATGAACCGCTCGGCCACCCGCCGTCCCCTGACCACCGCCGCCGTCGCCGCCACCGTCTTCGGTGCCTTCATGGTCGCCGCCACGGCCGCCCCGTTCTTCCTCAAGAACATGTTCAACATGAGCAAGGACTCCGCGTCCGTCGTCTACCAGTCGATCATGACGGGCATGGACGTCGCCTCGGCGATCGGCCTGGTCTCCGGCGGCCTGGCCGTCGGCTCCGTCGTCATCTGGGGCGTCAAGCAGGCCATCAAGAAGGGCGGCAAGAAGGCCGTCATCGCCTAAGTCCCAAGGCGGCGCATCCGGCCGGGACCCCGCACGCGCGGGGTCCCGGCGGGACCGCACGGCGACACCCACGACGCGGAGAGGCGGGGGCAGATGGATACGACGACCGGACCGATCGTCCGGCCCACGGCCAGGGGCGCGTGGACGTCCGCGGCGGCCGGGCTCTTCCGGCGGCAGTGGCCCGCCGTGGTCAGCGGCGCCCTGCTGTGGCTGGCCGCGTTCGGCGCGGGCTGGTGGTTCGCGCCCACCGACGCGACCGGGCTCAGCCGAGCCCCCAAGCAGCCCGACTGGGGCCTGTTCGCGGAGATCCTCGCGCGCAACGTCGGCGTCTCCGCGGCCCTCTTCCTCGGTGTCGCCACGCTCGGCGTGATGACGATCCCGCTCACGCTCGTGACCGGGACGCTCGCCGGTTACTACTGGGGCCAGGGCAGCGCCGTCCTCGGCACCCAGGACGTCGTACGGCACCTGCTGCCGCACATGCCGCTCGAACTGGCCTGCCTCGCGCTCGCCGCGGCGGCCGGTCTGGTGCCCCTGGTGACCTGGGCGCGCGCCGGACTCGGACGGCGGCCCGCGCCCGAGGTGACCGCGCGGGGCCGCTTCGGCTTCCAGGACGCGTGCCTGCTGTGGGGCGTGTCCCTGGTGGGTCTGACGGTGGCGGCGGTGGTGGAGACATGGGTGAGCACGTGACGGCGGAGGCGCCGGTGACGGACGGGGCTTCCGCCGTGGCCGGGGACTCCACAGCGGCCGGGGCTTTCACAGCGGCTGAGGCCACCTCGACGGACGGGGTCGCCGTGGGCGGGGGAACCTCCACGGCCTGTGGGCCCGCCACCAGCAACAGAACTTCTGAGACGAACGGGACGACCGGGACGACCGGGATGGGCGGGACAGGCGGGATGGGCGGCATGACCGAGACGACCGGCACCACCAGGGCGACCGGCACGGCGGGGCTTCCCGCCTACGAAGACGGCGCCCTCGACGGCCTCGAAACCCCCGACGCCCCCGGCATCCCCGGCGCTGGCGCGGCGGCCGTGCCCGGTGCCTTCGGCCAGGGCCTGCTGACCCGGCGCGGACACGCCCTCGGCGTGAGCGCGCTGGTCGTCGCGACGGCCGGGTTCAGCGTGCCGCTGTGGGGCGAGATCCGCGACCGGGTCACCGAGCGCCTCGACAGCGCGTCCGAGGGCGCCATCGGCATCGGCGCCAGCATCGCCTGGTGCACCAGCCTCCTGGCCAACGTCCTGACGCTCGGTCTGCTCGGCGTCCTGGTGGGCGCGCTCGGCGCGGTCGCCACGCGGCACCTGCCGCTGCCCGGGGACTCCGCGGGCAGCGCGGCCAGCGCCGACTTCACCCGCCTCCGGCGGGCGTTCACGCTCGGCTGGGTCGCCTTCGTGCTCGCCAAGCTCACCGCCTGGACCGCGGCGGGCCTCGCCCTCGGCCACGGCGTCGCGCGGGCCGTGCCCACGGTGACGCACCTGGACGCCTGGCTGCTCCTGCTGCCCTGCGCGCTGCTGCTCGCGGGCCGCGCCGCCGGGTCCGCCTGGCCGCGCGCCGCCGCCGTCGCCGCCGCGGTCACCGCCGCCTACGCCACCGCGCTCTGGCTGCTGCCCTCCTGACGTCTCCCCCGCCCCCACGCCCCACCCCGGAGAACCATGCTGCACCGCCTCTTCTTCGCCACCCTGGGAAACCCCCGGCTCCTGGCGTTCGCCCTGCGCTGCTGGAACGTGGTCGCGGACGGCGTCGCCCGGCCCGGGGTGCGGATCGCGGGCGGGGTGTGCGCGGCGGTGGCCGGGGTGTGCGCGGTGGCGTACTTCGCCGCGTTCCGGGCCACGCACGACGCGACGCGGCGGGCCGTCGAGGCCTCCGCCGATCTGCGCGGCGACCCCGGTGACGTGATGGGCGTCCTCCAACTGCTCAGCGTGGTGTGGCTGATCAGCGGCGTCGTGCTGCTGGCCCTCGGCCTCCTGGTCGCCGCCGCCCGCTGGGGCAGCGTCCTGATGATCGTGGGCGGGGTGCTGTGGTGGGCCCCCCTCGGCATCCTCGCGCTGTACCTGCCGTCCGCGTCGGCGCCCAAGGTGCTCGCCGTGGCCTTCGTCGCCCTGATCGTCCCCGCCACCGTGCTCTGCCCCGCCGAGCGGTTCGGCGGGGCCCGCACCGGTGAGACGGCATGACCGCCCGCACCGGCGGCACCTGGCCGCGCGCCGTGTACGCCCTGTGGCTCGCCGACACCCAGCGGCGGCTCAACCTCCTCGCCGGCAGTGGCCCCGCGGCGCGGCGCCGCCGCCGGGCGGCGGGCCTCGTCGTCGGCGCGGGCGCGGCCGCGGTGCTCGGCACCCTGGTCGTGCTCGGCCGCACCCTCGGCGCCCTGGCCCCGCCGGGCCCCGCGCTGCGTACCGACCTGGCCACGTGGACCTGGACGCCCGTGGCCCTGTGGTTCCTCTCCCAGGTCCTGACCGCGGAACCGGCGCGGGCGCGCGCCCTGGTGAGCCCGCCCGACGCGAGCGTGCTGCGGACGCTGCCCCTGTCCCGCGCGCAGGTCGTCACCGCCCGGCTCGTCGTCCCGGCCGCCGGGATCGCGGCGGGCCTGCTCGTCGCCGCCGCCGCGATCGCCGTGCCGTGGCTCGCGGCCGGGCCCGAGGGGCGCGCCGCCCTGCCGGTCCTCGCGGTGCACGCGGTGGGCGCGGCGGCCTGCGGCGTCGCCCTGCGCGTGGCCCTGGTGACGGCGCTGATGGTGCGCGTGGTGCGGGTGCCGCACCTGCCGCGCCTGGCCGTCGCCCTGGTGGGCGGCGGCCTGGTCGGCGTCGTGGCCGCGCCGTTCGTGCGCGCGCTCGGCGGCGGCTCGGGCCCTTCCGAGCAGGACGTGGCCCGCCTCATCGGGGACGCCGTGACGGCCTCGCGCCCCCGGCTGTGGACGGCACTGCACCAGACGGACACCCTGGTCGTGGCCGCCGCCGGGTACGCCGCGCTCACCCTGCTCCTGGCCGCCTTCGCCGCCGTGCGGGTACGGGCCACGGTCCGCCGGGACGCGGCCGCGGGCCCGGCGGCGCGCGCGGCCACCGGCACCACCGGGGCCTGGCCCGCGTCGCCGTACCGCGCGGTGTGGCGCGTGACCCGGCTGCGGCTGGTCCGCGGGCACCCGGAGACCGTCGGCGGCCTGCTGCGGCTCCAGCGGTTCGGCGTGTTCGCGGGCGCGGCCTGCGCGGCCGTCGTGGTGACGAACGGTCAGCCGGTGTGGCAGCTGCCCCCGGCCGCCGTCGGCGCCCTGTTCGTGGCGGTCGCGCTGATCACGACGAGCGAGGTCGTGCAGGTCTGCGGCATCGAGGCGGACCGGGAGTGCTGGGACGCGCTGCGCCAGTCGCCGCGCCCCACCGGCGTCTGGGTGGCCGCGAAGGCGTGGGCGGCGAGCGCCGCGGTCGGCGCGGCGATCGGCCCGTTCGCCCTGGGCGCGGCCCTGCTGTGCGGCGTGAGCGGCGTGGCCGCCTGGGCCCAGACCCTGCTCGCGCTCGCCGCCGTGGCCTGCGGCGCGGGCTGCGCCACCGTCCTCACGTTCTTCTGCGTGCCCCGCGCCGAGGCGTTCGCCGACGGCCGGGTGACGCGGGCGCCCGCCGCGGACGTCACCGAGGGCGTGTTCGTGGCCCTGCTCACCGTGCCGGTCACGGCGGGCGCCGGCCTCTGCCAGGCCCTCGCCGATGGCACCGCGGCCCGCCTCGCGCACGCCGCGCTGTGCGCCGTCTCGCTCGCGGCCGCCTGGGCCGCGCTGCGCGCCGTCGCCACCCGCGACCTGCCCGACCCCAAGGCGGCGGCCGCCGCCCCGGCGCCCACCGCCTCCCCCGCCCGCCAGCAGAAAGCCGGAGCGCTCCAGTGATAGACATCGACGACCTCGTCGTCCGCCGGGGCACGGCGGACGTCCTCAGCGGCCTCACCGCCCGTGTCGTGCCGGGCGAGTCGGTCCGTGTCACCGGACCCAACGGCAGCGGCAAGAGCACCCTGCTGCGGGTCCTCGCCGGTCTCGCCGCGCCCGACGCGGGCACCGTCACCGTCGACGGGCGCCCGCCCGCCGACCCGGCGGTGCGGTCCCTGCGCGGCTTCGTGCAGGAGCCGCCGCCGCTGTACGAACACCTCACCGCCGACGAGCAGCTGGCGTTCACGGGCGGGGTGTGGGGGGTGCCCGCGCGGGAGCTGCGGGAGCGCGCCGCTGCCATGGGGCTCGGCGACCGGCTCGACGTCCTCGTCGGTGAGCTCTCCCTCGGCCAGCGCAAGAAGCTCGGCTACGTCTGCGCGACCGCCCACGCGCCCCGGCTCGTGCTGCTCGACGAGCCGTTCAACGGCCTGGACGCCGAGGCCGAGTCCACCGTGCGCGCCGACCTCGCCCGGTGGCGCTCCGAGGGCCGCACCCTCGTCGTCGTCTCGCACTCCGACGCCTCGGTGGCGGGCCTGGTGGACCGCGACCTGACCCTGGGGGCCGCCGCGTGATCGAGGTGGAGAACCTGGTCAAGTCGTACGGCGGCCGCCGCGTCCTGGACGGCCTTTCGTTCACGGCGGAGCCCGGGAGCGTCACCGCGTTCCTCGGGCCCAACGGCGCGGGCAAGAGCACCACCCTGCGGATGGTCCTCGGCCTCGGCACCCCCGACGCGGGCAGCGCCCTCGTCCGCGGCGTGCCCTACGCCGCACTGCGCGACCCGCTGCGCACGGTGGGCGCCCTGCTCGACGCCTCCGCCTGCCACCCGGCGCGCGGCCCCCGCGCCCATCTGGCCTGGCTGGCGCGCACGCACCGGATCCCGGCGGCGCGCGTGGACGAGGTCCTCGGCCTGGTGGGCCTCGCGACGGCCGCGCGGCGGCCCGTGCGCGGCTTCTCCCTCGGCATGCGCCAGCGCCTCGGCATCGCGGTGGCGCTGCTCGGCGACCCCGAGGTGCTGCTGCTCGACGAGCCCATGAACGGCCTGGACCCCGAGGGCATCCAATGGCTGCGCACTCTCCTGCGCGCCCTCGCCGACGAGGGCCGTACGGTCCTGGTCTCCAGCCACCTCATGCACGAGATGGCGGTCACCGCCGACCACGTCCTGGTCATCGGCCGGGGCCGGGTGCTCGCCGACGGCGACATGGCCGCGCTCCTGACGGCGGGCCAGACCGCGGTCCGCCTGGTCTCCCCGCGGCTCGACGCGCTCGCGCCCGCCCTGCGCGCCGAGGGCGCCGACGTGGCGTACGACGACGAGCCGGACACCGCGACCGTGACGGGCCTGACCGGCGCCCGCATCGGGGACGTCGCCGCCGCGCACGGGTGGAGCGTGCACGAACTCACGCCCGTACGGCCCTCGTTGGAGGAGGCGTATCTGCGCCTGACCGCGCGCGCCGCCGAGTACCGCGCGACCGCCCCCGTCTCCAGCAAGCCCGACGTCTCCAGCAAGCCCGACGCCCCCAGGAAGGAGGCGGCAGCCCATGCGTGACCTGCTCGCCGCCGAGTGGATCAAGCTCCGCACCGTGCGCTCCACCTGGACCCTGCTCGCGACCGGCTGCGCCCTGACCGTCGCCGTGGGGGTGCTGTTCTGCGCCCTGATCGGCCCCGAGTTCCGCGCCGCGGACGCGGGGCGCCAGGGCGAACTCGACCCGGTGGGGCTTCCGTTCACCGGGCTCCAGTTCGGCCAGGTGCCGCTGGTGATCCTGGCGGTGCTCGCCGTCGGCAGCGAGTACGGCACGGGCATGATCCGCACCACCCTCGCCGCCGTGCCCCGGCGGGGCCTTTTGCTCGCCGCCAAGCTGGCCGTGCTCGGGCTTACCGGGCTTGCCTGGGGCCTTGTCACCGGGGCGCTCGCGCTGGGCGTGGGCAGCTCCGTGCTTGGCGCGGGGGTTCCTCTCGGCGGGGAGGGGCTGCGCGCCGTGGCCGGTGCGGGGGCTTACGCCGGGTTGCTCGCCGTTTTCGCCGGTGCCCTTACGTTTATGGTGCGGCGGTCGCTGACCGCGCTGGGTGTGTTGCTGCCGCTGTTGTTCGTTGTTTCTGGGGTCATGGCTACGGCGCCTCGGTTGCGGCCGCTTGCTCGGCTGCTGCCGGACCGTGCCGGGCTGCGGTTGATGCAGGGGCATCAGGACGCCGGTGATCTGACTCCTCTGGCCGGTGGTGGGGTGCTGCTCTTGTGGGTGGTGCTGGCTGTTGTGGTGGCGCGGTTGGTCCTGCGACGTCAGGAGTGTTAGCGGCTGCGGGTTAGTGGGGGCTTGTCGCGCAGTTCCCCGCGCCCCTAAAGGGGCGCGCTTCGGGCACCGTCCAAGAACAGCCTCCTCACCACTCGTTCCGCCGCTCCCCCATCGTCGTACGGGCAAAAGCGCGCCCGGAAGGCCTTGCGCAGCCGGGTCGTGTCCGGGGTGTCCCAGGCTCCGTCGCGGAACAGGGCGATGAGGGCGTCCTCCGTGGTGGCCACCGCGCCGGGGGTTTCGCCCTCGTGGCCCGACAGGAGGTCGAAGTACGCGCCTCGGGCCAGGCGGTAGGCCTGCCAGTCGGGGGCGTAGGTGACGATCGGGCGGTCCAGGCAGGCGTAGTCGAACATCAGCGAGGAGTAGTCCGTCACCAGCGCGTCGGCGGCCAGGCAGAGGTCCTCCACGCGCGGGTGGCCGGTCACGTCGACGAGGCCGGGGTGTGCGGCGAGGCCCGCGTCGGCGCCGTAGAAGTAGTGGGCGCGGACGAGGATGACGTACGCGGGTCCGAGCGCGGCGGCCAGGCGCTCCAGGTCGAGGCGGGGCAGGAAGCCCTTCTGGTAGTCGCGGTGCGTGGGGGCGTACAGGAGGACCTTTCTGCCGTCGTCGACGCCGAGTTCCTCGCGGACGCGGCGCACGTCGTCGTCCGTGGCCGTGAAGTACACGTCGTTGCGCGGGTAGCCGAGCTCCAGGGCGCGGTAGGACGCGGACGGGTAGACGCGCTCCCAGGTCTCGGTGGAGTGCGGGTTGGCGGAGAGGCTGAAGTCCCACTGGTCGACGTGGTCCATGAGGCGCTGGAAGCTCAGGTTGTGCGTGCTGGCCGGGTAGCGGCGCTGGTCCATGCCCATCTTCTTCAGGGGCGTGCCGTGGTGGGTCTGGAGGTAGACCTGGCCGGGGCGCTTGGTGAAGCCGCCGGGGAAGCTGGAGTTGTTGATCAGGTACGTGGCGCGGGCCATGGCCCGCCAGTAGCCGAGCGAGCCCGCGAGGACGTGGTCGACGCCGGGCGGGACCCGGTGCCGGTGGTGGTACGAGACGACGAAGACGCCCCTGATGTGCGGGGCGAGTTCGCGGGCCTTGGCGTGGATGGCGGCCGGGTTGCAGGCGACGCCGCGGTTCCAGTACGCCCCGTAGACGGCGAGTTCCGGGTCGAGGCGCGCGGTGCGGAGCTCGGCGCGGTAGGCGGTGCGCTTGACGCGGGCGGCGAGCTGCTTCTTGCGGCGGGCCAGCTGGGCGCGCAGGGCGGCGCCCCGGCTCGCGGACCGCTGAAGGCGCTCGTAGGCGCGGTGGGCGCCGTCGGCGAGGGCGCGCTCCTCGGCGGAGGCGGCCTGGTGGCCCGGCGGGCGGTGGGCGCCCAGGAGCTCCGCCGCGCGGCGGAAGAACTCCGGCCGGTCGCGCGGGGCGACGCGCCCGGGGTCGCCGACGACGGCCAGCAGATGGCGTACGGCGTGCGGGTAGAGCCGGGTGACGGCGTCCGGGCGGTCGTAGGCGCCGGTGAACAGCTCCGCGTAGCGCTCGATCACGGCGAGGTGCCGCGCGCCGGGGGCGTTGGCGAAGCCGCCGACGCGCCGCTCCCGCCAGCGCACGCACACCCGGTCGAGGGCGGCGACGCGGTCCCCGGCCTGGAGGGTCGCCCGGTGCGCGGGCACCACGTCCTCATAGGGGCCCGCCGCGAACGCGAGGCGCTGGGCGGTCCAGAACTCCCGGCGCACGACGCGGTTCCAGGCGGCGGGCGTCACGGCGAGCGGGTCGCCGGCCAGGTCGTCGCGTCCGGCGCGGACGTCGCCCCACCAGTTGACCCGGTCGTGCCCGAACAGCAGGACGTCCGGGTCGCCCGCCCCGGTGAGCGCGGCGTCGACGGCGCCGAGCGCGCCGGGGAGCAGCAGGTCGTCGCCGTCGAGGAAGAGCAGGTAGGCGCCGGTGGCGCGGGCGGCACCGTCGTCGCGGGCAGGCCCTGGGCCCCGGCTCTCGGGCAGGCGGACGAGGCGGGCGCGCGGGTCGCGGCGCGCGTACGCGGCGGCGATGTCCGCGCAGCCGTCGGGGGACGCGTCGTCGACGACGATCAGTTCGAGGTCGTCGAAGGTCTGGTCGAGCACCGAGTCAAGGCACTCCCTGAGATAGCCCTGGACGCGATGGGCAGGCACGACTACGGAGAAGCGCGGCATGGGCGCCGACGGTAGCCAATGCGTGCGGACCGCCGAAGAACCCTCACTCGTAGGGGTGATTGAGGCCAAGAAGGCCGACATGGCCGGGCAAACGGAATGAATACGCCCGTAATAGGCGTATTGCCCCCGTGTGTCCAGGAAAGGCCGGTCGTCGTGCAGCCCCGACTCAGCGTCGTCGTGCCCATCTACAACGTCGAGGACTTCCTTGAGGAGTGTCTGGAGTCGATCGCCCGGCAGACGCTTGGCGCACCGGGCGACGGCGACGGCGGTGAGCTCGAAGTCGTCCTCGTCGACGACGGCTCCACCGACGCCAGCCCGGCCATCGCCCGCGCCTTCACCGCCCGCGACCCGCGCTTCCTCTATGTGCGCCAGCCCAACGCCGGTCTGAGCGCCGCCCGCAACACCGGCGTGCGGCACGCGAATCCGGCCGCGGCCTATCTGACCTTCGTGGACAGCGACGACGTCGTGCCGCCCGGCGCGTACGCCCGGATGGTGGCGAGCCTGGACGCCAGCGGCTCCGACTTCGCCACCGGCAACGTCTGGCGGCTCACCGAGCGCGGCCGCTCGCAGGCCTGGCAGTACCAGTGGCTCACCGCGCCGCGCACCCGCACCCACATCAGCCGCGACCTGGCCCTGCTCGCCGACCGCGTCGCCTGGAACAAGGTGTTCCGCAGGGACTTCTGGGACCGCCACGGCTTCACCTTCCCCGAGGGCAGGCTCTACGAGGACACGCCGGTGATGATCCCCGCGCACTTCCTCGCCGCGTCCGTGGACGTGCTGAGCGAGCACGTCTACTACTGGCGGGTGCGCGAGGGCTCCATCACGCGGCGGCGCACCGACGTCAAGGGCGTGCGCGACCGCGTCGCGGCCTGCGCGCACGTCAGCGCCTTCCTCGCCGAGCACGCGCCCCGCCTCAAGGCCACGTACGACACCTCCTGCCTGCGCGATGACTTCGTGTACTTCCTGGAGGGCCTGCCGATGGGCGGGCCCGAGTACCGGGACGCGTTCCTCACCGGCACGGCCGCGTTCCTGCGCGCCGCCGACCCTGAGGCGGCGCACCGGCTCCCGGTGGACCTGCGCGTGAAGTGGGAGCTGGTGCGCGCGGGCCGCGCCGACGAGCTGATCGCGCTGCTCGCCTCCGAACGGCGCGGCGGCAAGGGCGCGTTCACCGTGCGCGGCGTCCGCGAGCGGCACGCCGTCTTCCCCGGCGTCGCCTCGGTGCCGGGCGCGCTGACCCGGCTCGGCAAGGACGAACTGCCCGTCGTGGCCCGCCTGCGCGAAGCGTCCTGGGACGCGGACGGCAGGCTGCGGGTGCGCGGGTACGCGTACGTGCGCAACCTGGAGGCGGCCCGCCCCCGGCACAGCGTGAAGGCCGGGCTCCTCAAGTCCGCCCACAGCAGGGGCCGGTTCAGGCGCGTGCCGACGAGGACCGTGGCCGCGCCCGAGGCCACCGAGGCATCCCGGCAGCGGCTGCACTGCTACGACCTGTCCGGCTTCGAGATGACGATCGACCCCCGGCGGCTGCGCACCGGCGGCCGCTGGCGGCCCGGCAACTGGCTGCTCGGCGTCATCGTCGCGGGCCACGGCACGGTGCGGCGCGCGGCCGTGCGCGCCCAGGAAGGCGCGAGCGCCCAGAGCCTGGTCAGGGACCTCGACGACGGCACGCGCCTGGTGCTCGGCTTCAGCAAGGGGCGCCTGGTCCTGCGCGTCCAGGAGCACGCGGCACGCGTCGACGCCCACCGGCTGGATGACGGCGCCGTCGTCCTCAGCGGCAAGCTCACCGGGCCCGCACGCCCCACCGCGCTGCGCCTGACTCACCCGGGCTGCGGCACGTCCTTCGACTACCCGGTGGCCGTCACGGGCGACCGCTTCGACGTCCGCGTCCGCCTCGCCGACCTGGAGGACGTGGAGCCCGCCCCGCACCACGCGCCCGCCCAGGTCGAACCCCCGCACGGCGACCGCTGGGCGGCCCACCTGGTCCTGCCCGACGGCACCCTGACCGCGCCCGCCGCCGCGCTCGCGCTGCCGCCGGGCCGCTACGCCTCGCGCCCCGGCCGCGAGCTGTGCGCCACCGCGAACGACCAGGGCCGCCTCGTCGTGGAGCTGACCCGGCAGCCCATCGCCGACCGCGTCCGCTGGACCGGCGATGACACCCTCACCATCGAGGGCACGGCCACGCCCGGCAGCTGGCCCACCGCGGAACTGGTCCTGCGGCACAGCGGCCGCGACGACGAGGTGACGGCGCCCGTCGAGCGCGTCCCCGGGGAGAGCGGCGCGCGCTTCCGCGCGGTCCTCGCGCCGGGCGGCGGCGCGCTGCGGCAGGGCCGGTGGTACGCCTTCCTGCGCGAGGCGGGACACGGCGGCCCGGGCGTGCCGGTGCGGGTGCTCGCCTCGGTGGGGGCGGCCCTTCCGGAGCACCGCACCGTCCAGGGGCGGGACTTCACCCTCGACCGGCGCTTCGGCGACCGGCTCCTGATCGAGGCCGGTTCGGTGCTCGCGCCCGCCGAGCGCGGCGCCTACCGGCGCCACCGGCTGCGCACCGAGCACTACCGGCGCGAGCGCGCCAAGTCCCTGCGCGACGCCGTCCTGTACGTCGGCTCCTTCGACGGGGACTCGCCGCGCGCCGTCCACGACGAGCTCGTGCGGCGCGCCGCGGACGTGGAGCACCTGTGGGTGACGCACGACCAGCAGACGCGGGTGCCGCCGGGCGCGCGCGGCGTGGAGGAGCACAGCGCCGCCTGGTACGAGGCGCTCGCCCGCTGCCGCAGGATCGTCACCGCGGGCCATCTGCCGGACTTCTTCGAGCGGCGCCCGGGCCAGACCGTCGTACAGACCTGGCACGGCACCCCGCTCAAGCGCATCGGCACCGACCTGACGGACACCCTGTACGCCGACCACGGCCACCTCGACGCGCTGCCCCGCCTGTCGTCCCAGTGGGACGTCCTGGTCTCCCCCAACCGCTTCTCCACCCCGCACCTGGGCCGCGCCCTCGCCTTCGACGGCGAGGTCCTGGAGGCCGGTTCGCCGCGCAACGACGTGCTGTTCGCCGCCGACCGCGACAAGGTCGCCGAGCGCGTGCGCGGCGACCTCGGCCTGACCCCCGACCAGCGGGTCGTGCTGTACGCGCCGACGTACCGCGACCACCTCGCCGCGGCCCCCGGCCGCTTCCGCTACGAGCACGCGCTCGACTTCCGCGCCGTCGAGCGGGCCCTCGGCGGCGACCACGTGCTCCTCGTCCGCAAGCACCCGCTCACCTCGGGCCGCCTCCCTGGCGCCCGCGCCCCCTTCGTCCGCGACGTCACCTCGCACCCCCGCGCCGCCGAACTCCTCCTTGTGGCCGACGTCCTGGTCACCGACTACTCGTCCCTGATGTTCGACTTCGCGCACACCGGCCGGCCGATGCTGTTCCACGCCTACGACCTGGAGCACTACCGCGACACCGTGCGCGGCTTCTACCTCGACTTCGAACGCAGGGCGCCGGGACCGCTCCTGTCCTCCACCGACGACGTCGTGGCGGCGCTGCGGGACCTGGAGGGCGTCTCCTCGCGGCACGAGGCGGCGTACGCGGCGTTCCGCGAGGACTACTGCGACCTCGACGACGGCCGGGCGGCGGCCCGCGTCGCGGAGAGGCTCATGCGGTGACCGCGCTCCTGACCCGGCGCGCCGCGAACGGCGCGACGGCCTCGGGCGCGGGCTTCCGGTGGCGGCCGACGCCCTACCAGGCGTGCGGCGGCCTGTTCTGGCTCGTGCTGACGCTCGCGTACTGGCGCGTCCCGATGTGCTGCGACTTCGGGCAGCACGCGGCGGTCGTCGAGCGCCTCACGGCCGATCTGCGCCACCCCGCGCACCCGATGGCGGACCTGCCGGGCGAAGGCAGCGCCTACTACTCGCCGTACGCCGTCGCCCAGGCCCTGTTCGCCAAGGCGACGGGCCTCACCGGCTGGGAGGTCGTCAAGCTCAGCGGCCCGCTGAACCTCCTGGTGCTCCTGAGCGGCGTCGGCCGCTTCGTGCGCGTCCTCACGCCCCGGCCGTGGGCACCGGTCCTCGCGCTGCTCGCGCTTGTGCTGCTGTGGGGCACGCGGATGGCGTGGTGGAGCGGCTATCTGGGCCTGATGTCGATGACGGGGAACCTCGGCTATCCCTCCACGTTCGCGATCGGATGCGCGTTCTGGGCGTGGGCGTGGGCGGGCGCGGGCCCGAGGCCGCCGTGGGGGTACGCGGGCCTCGGGCTGCTGTGCGGGGCGGTCCTGCTGATCCATCCGATCTCCTCGGTGGCGGCGGTGATCGGAGTGGTCGCCTTCGCCGCCGCCCAGCGGCCGCCGCGGCCCGCGCCGTGGGCACTCACCGGCCTCGCCGCGCTCGCGGTGGCCGTCACCTGGCCGTACTTCAACCCCCTCGCCCTGGTCGGGGACCACAGCGTCGACGGCATCCACCGGCAGCTGTACACCGAGCTGCCGCAGCGCTTCTGGCTGGCGGCGCTCGGCCTTCCGGCCCTGTTCCTGCGCTGGCGCCGGGACCACCGCGACCCCCTGGTCCTGATGTTCGTCCTGGACTGCGCGGTCGTCGGCTACGGCTGGTTCAGCGGCCACTACACGTACGGCCGCATCCTGGGCCTGACCCTGGTGCCGCTCCAGTTCGCGCTTGCCGTCGAGCTGGCCGCGCCGCGTCCCTGGGGGACGCGGCGGGCCGCGCTCGCCGGGGCCGCCGCGCTCGGCGCCGCCGTCGGCTTCTTCCAGGTCCAGGCGGGCGCGGTGGTGCCGCGCGCCCTCGACCCGGTCGGCTTCGACCAGCCGCCGCGCTGGCCGGGGTACGGGTGGGCGGCGGCCCGGGTGCGCCCGGGCGACGTGGTCCTCACCGACGGCTACCGGCCCACGCGCTCCCTGCCCGCGTTCGGCGCCAACCTCGTCGCGCCCGCCTGGCCGGACACCTCGCTCGCCGAGGAGGTGCGGCAGCGGCGGCTCGGCGCGGTGCGGTCCTATCTCGCGCCGGACTCCACCCGCGCCGAGCGCGCCGCCGTCGTCCGCCGCTACCACGTGCGCTGGCTGCTGCTCGACCCCGCGCAGCGGGTGCCGCCGGAGGCGGTGGTGGTGGCGTGGGGGCCGCGCACGGGCGAGGTGCTGGCGCGCGTGGGGGGCGGTCAGGGGCGTACGTAGATCCTTACCTGCGTACGTAGCGCCTCACTTGCGTACGGACCTTACTTGCGCACGTAGAGCCGCAGCGTGCCGCCCGCCGCGCGGTGTTCGGCCCGCCGGGTGAACTCCGCGCGCAGCACGCGCAGCTTGAGGGCCTCGGCGCCGCCCCGGTCCCGTGCCGCCCGCCCCAGCGGGCCCGTCTCGGACAGGACCCAGACGCGGTCCACTCCCGCGAGGCCGCGCCCGATCCTCGCGGGCCCCCACTCGCGGCCGTAGAGGGTGCCGGAGGCGGGTCCCGGCTCGCGCAGCGCCACGTCCCGTACGCCACGGAAGGCGTCGGGGTAGGCGAGCGGGACGCGGCGGGCGATCAGCGGCAGATACAGGACCGTGTCGCCGGGCCGCAGTTCACGGGCGGCGACGGCGGCGAGCGCCGCGTGGTCCTCGCCGCGCCCGGCGGCACGGTCGCTACGGTGCAGCGGCAGCTGCCACCAGAAGGCGCAGCCCACGGCGAGGGCCCCGGCGAGGGCGACCCGGCCGCGCGCTCCCCACGGCCCGGCCCCCCGGGCGACCGCCCGCTTCCCGAGCGCCCGCACCACCCGGTCCGCGCCCGCCGCGACCAGCAACGGCCCGCCCGCCAGGGCGAACAGGACGTACCGCGCGTGGTACAGCGGCCACCCCTGGGACACGGCGAGCAGCGCGGCGGGCGGCACCACGAGCAGCGGCAGCGCGACGGCCTGGAGCGGGAGGGGGCCGCGGGGCCGGGCGTCGCGGCCGCGCCAGGGTCCGCGCAGGGCCAGGGCCGCGAGGGCGAGCTCGACGGCGACGACCGCGAGGGTCGGCCCGGTGAACGCGCGCAGCAGCCGCACCGCCGCCGCGCCGTCCGGCGGCCGCAGCCAGTCGACCTGGGCCGCCTGCCGGTGCGAGACGAGGGCCAGCGGCAGCAGGGCGAGCGCGGTCAGGGCCGCCGCGCCCGTCCAGGCGCGCCACACGCGGGGCGCGGCGCGGGCGAGGAGCAGGGTCACGGCGTGCGCGGCGAGCAGCAGGGCGGCGAGTTCGTGCAGGAGCGCGGTGGCCGCGGTCGCGGCGGCGTACGCGCACCAGGGCCCGGGGCGCGCGGGGCGCTCGGCGGCCCGGACGAGCAGCAGCGTGGCCAGGGCGGCCCCGGCGGCGACGAGCGCGTACGACCTGCCCTGCTGCGCGTACTGCCCGGCCAGCGGCGTCACCGCGTACAGGAGCCCCGCCCACAGGCCGACGCGCGGCCGTGCGAGGCGCGCCCCGAGCGCCGCGACGAGCCCGGCGGTGGCCGCGGCGGCGAGCACGGACGGCAGCCGTACGGCGGTCTCGCCCGCGCCGGCCGGGAGCAGGGCGTGCATGAGCAGGTAGTACAGGCCGTGCACGGCGTCCACGGTGCGCAGCAGCCGCCAGATCTCGGGCAGGGAGCGGTCCGCCACCTGGAGCGTGACGCCCTCGTCGCGCCAGACGGTGCCGCGCTCGAGGCCCCAGAGGCCGACGGCGAGCATGACGAGGGCCGGGAGGAGCGGGAGGAGCGGGCGGAACGGGTGGAACGGGTGGAACGGGAGGGCAGCGGCTGTGGGCATCCCTGCGATGCCCCTCTTGACCTGCATAAATGAAATATTTGCTCGGCTTTGCCCGACATTAACGCCAGATGAGGCAGACGACCCGCCAAAGACCCTTAGTCAGATAATTTCCGGCAACCCATAACATTTCCCTTGTGGACCGGAATTCGCCTGAACCCGAGGAGCAGCCGCATCCGTCGGCGCCCGCCGTCACCGTCGTCGTGATCGGCTACAACGACGCCCCGCACGTCGCGGACGCGGTGTGCTCCGCGCTCGCCCAGGGCCCCGCCGTAGGGGAGGTGATCGCCGTCGACGACTGTTCGACGGACGACAGCCTCGCGGTCCTGCACGGCCTTGCCGAGGCCGAGCCGCGCCTCAAGGTCCTGCGCCGCGCGGCCAACAGCGGCGGCTGCGGCGCCCCGCGCAACGACGGGATCGACGCCGCGCGGGGCGACTACGTGATGTTCCTCGACAGCGACGACGTGCTGCCCCCGGGCGCGGTCGACGCCCTGCTCGCCGCCGCCGCGCGGCACGGCGCCGAGGTCACCTCCGGCCTGTGCGTGCGCCGCGAGCTGCCGTCCGGGCGCGAGACGCCCTGGCAGCCCGAGCTGTACCGCAAGCCCGCGCTCGTCGCGCGGCCCGAGCTGCGCCCGCGCCTGGTCCACGACACGCTGTGCGTCAACAAGCTGTACCGCACGGCCTTCCTGCGCGCGCACGGCGTCCGCTTCCCCGAAGGGCACTTCCTCTACGAGGACTTCGTGTTCGGGGCGCGGGTGCTCGCCGCCGCGCCGCGCATCGCGCTCGTCCCCGACCCCGTCTACGTGTGGCACGTACGGCGCTCCGCCGCCAAGCTGTCGATCTCCCTCGACCGCTCCACCATCGCCAACTGGAAGGCCCGCGTCGGCGCCCACCGCCAGGCCGTGGACATCCTGCGCGAGGCCGGGGACAGCGGCGGCAAGGCGCTCGCGCGGGCCGCCCGCGCCAAGTTCCTCGACCACTCGCTGCGCATGTACGTGCGCGAGCTGCCCGCGCGCGGAGCGGAGTACCAGCGCGAGTGGTGGGCGCTCACGCGGGCGTACCTCGCCGAGTTCGACGCGGCCGACCTGGAGGCCGCGCCCGCCCCCGGGCGCGTCATCGCCCGCGTCCTGCTCGCCTCGCCCCGCCCCCGCGACCTGGCCCGGCTCCAGCAGGTCGCCGCGCGCCCGGCCCGCCTCGCCCCGCCGTACGCGCGCGCGGGCGACGGCGCCCCCGTCTGGTCCGAGGACCTGCCCGGCATCGGCCTCGACCACCTGCTCGTCCGGCCGCTGCGGCTGCTTCCGCTGGCCGTCGACGCCGAGCTGCGCCCCCGCGCGGGCACGCTGCGGCTGCGCCTGCACGAGCTGTACGGGCGGGTGGCCGAGGCCGGTCCCGCCGTGGTCGACGTGGAGCTCGTGCCCCGGGACGGCGGCCGCCCCGGGGCGCGCCGCACGGCGGCCTTCGCGGTGGAGACGCCGGGCGAGACCTGGGCGGCGGAGGTCCGGCTCGACCTCGGCGCCCTCAAGGGCGACGGCGCGGAGGTGTTCGACCTGCGCCTCCGGCTGCTCTTCGACGACGGCACGGCCCGCGAGACGACCGCCCGCGCGGTGTCCGGGCCCGGCCTGCTGCGGCGGGCGGTGGTGCCGGGCGGTCGGCGCGGGGTGCTGCTCGTCCAGCCGTACGCGACGCAGGCGGGAAACCTCGCGGTGCGGCTCGCGCCGGGCGTCCGGGGCGTGGTCCGGGTCGCGCGGCGGCGGCTCGCGCGCCTCACCCGGCGCCCGCACCCCACGGAACGCGCCCGCTGAGCCGGGCGGGTGACGGCCCCCGCCCCACCGCCCGCCCCGCCTCTGCGAGACTGCACCGAACGACACACGACAGGACGAGCTGACCATGACCTGGCTGATCACCGGCGGCGCCGGATACATCGGCGCGCATGTCGTGCGCGCCATGACCGAGGCGGGCGAGCGGACGGTCGTGTACGACGATCTGTCCACCGGCATCGCCGACCGCGTGCCCGCGGGCGTCCCCCTGGTGACGGGCTCCACGCTGGACGCGGACCTGCTCGCGCGCGTCCTCAAGGACCACGCGGTCACCGGCGTCGTCCACCTCGCGGCGAAGAAGCAGGTCGGCGAGTCCGTGGAGCAGCCCCTGCGCTACTACCGGGAGAACGTGGAGGGCCTGCGGGTCCTCCTGGAGACCATGACGGACGCGGGCGTCCCGGCCTTCGTCCTGTCCTCGTCCGCCGCCGTGTACGGCATGCCGGAGGTGGAGCTCGTCACGGAGGACACCCCCTGCCTGCCGATGAGCCCGTACGGCGAGACGAAGCTCGCGGGCGAGTGGCTGACCCGCGCGACGGGCCGCGCCACGGGCCTGCGCACGGCCTGCCTGCGCTACTTCAACGTGGCGGGCGCGGCCTCCCCCGACCTGGCCGACACCGGCGTCTTCAACATCGTCCCGATGGTCTTCGAGAAGCTCACCGAGGGCGCGGCGCCGCGCGTCTTCGGCGCGGACTACCCCACGCCGGACGGCACCTGCGTGCGCGACTACATCCACGTCGCCGACCTCGCCGAGGCCCATGTCGCCGCCGCCCGCCGCCTGGCCGACGTGCCCCCGGGCACCGACCTCACCCTGAACATCGGCCGCGGCGAGGGCGTTTCGGTCCGCGAGATGGTCGACCTGATCGCCGACGTGACCGGGTACGCGACCCCCGCCGAGGTCACCGACCGGCGCGCGGGCGACCCGGCCCGCGTGGTGGCCGCCGCCGACCGCATCACCGCCGAGCTCGGCTGGTCCGCCCGGCGGGACGTGCGCGAGATGGTGGAGTCGGCGTGGGCGGGCTGGCTGCGGCTGCACACCCCCACCGAAAGGTAAGCACTCACTAATTAGTGGGTACTTGAGGATCACGGCGGCTGAATCCAGGCTGGGACGAGCGTTCTCTTCACGCACCCCACCCCACCCCACCCCGCCCCTCCCCGCATCGGAGCCGCCATGCCCACGCCCGCCCGTACCCCCGTGACGATCGTCGGCCTCGGCTCCATGGGCGCGGCGCTCGCGTCGGCGTACCTCGCGGCCGGACACCCCACCACCGTCTGGAACCGCAGCCCCGAGAAGGCCGCGCCCCTCGTGGAGCGGGGCGCGCGGCACGCGCCCGGCATCCGCGAGGCGATCGCCGCGAGCCCCCTGACGATCGCCTGCCTGACGACGTACGACGCGACCCTCGCCGCCCTGGACCCGGCCGCCGCCGCACTCGCCGGGCGCGCCCTGGTCACCCTCAACTCCGGCAACCCGACCGGCGCCCGCGCCATGGCCGACTGGGCGCTCGGGCACGGCGCCCGCTTCCTCGACGGCGCGATCAAGAACGTGCCGACGGCCGTGGGCGCGCCCGACACGCTCCTGTACTACGGCGGCGACCGCTCCGTGTTCGACGAGCACGAGGCGACGCTGCGCGTCATGGGCGGCGACACCCAGTTCCTCGGCCCCGAGCCGGACCTCGCCGCGCTGTACGAGCAGGCCGTCGGCGGCACCCTGCTGCCCGCCCTGCTCGGCTTCTTCCAGGGCGCGGCCCTGGTCACGGCGCGCGGCCTGGACGCGAGCACGCTGGTGCCGCACACCAAGAAGTGGCTGGAGATGATCGCCTCCGTGCTGCCGCACTTCGCGGCGGAGATCGACCGGGGCGACTACTCCGCCCCCCTCTCCTCCATCGAGATCTTCCACGCGGGCATCCCGTACGACGAGGAGATCGGCACGGAGAACGGCCTCGACGTCCGCTGGCACGCCCCGATGCACGACCTGCTGCGCCGGGCGATGGCCGAGGGGCGCGGCGACCAGAGCGTCTCGGCCCTGGTGGAGCTGTTGCGCGACCCGGCGTAGCGGAACGGCATCCCCTGCCTGGCCCGGGCCACTCACACACTCCCGCCACTGTCGCCGCCGAACCCTTTGAAGGTCACCCACACGGTCTTGCCGACGGAGTGTTCAATGACGCCGAAGTCATCGGCGAGCGTGCTCACCAAGTAGAGCCCGCGGCCGGTGAGCGTGCGGGGATCGGGCCGCCGGACCTCGGGACGGCCGCCGTCGTGAGGGCAGTTGTTCGCTTACTGTGTAAAGCGGCAAGGTTGGGGACCGTCGACCATGCGGGAGGACGCCGTGAGCGTGAACGGGTGGGTCAGCACCTCGATGCCGTACCTGGTACCGCCAGAGCCGGGGCAGCCGGACGCGTGGGGCGCCGAGACAGCCGCTCAAGGGCGCCGGGGAACCCAACGCGTCGTCCACGCCGGCGAGGTGACCGCACCCGACCGGGTGACCGAGCTCCTCAACCTGGCGGCGGGCGAAAGCGTCGTCGTACGCCGACGCGTGATGTACCTGGACGGCGAACCCTGCGAATTGACGGACACGTACTACCCCGCGCCCATCGCGCGCGGCACCCGTCTCGCCGGAACCGCGAAGATTCCCGGTGGCGCGGTCAGGCTGCTGGCCGAGTTGGGGCACGTCGGCACCCGGGTCCGGGAGGATGTCACCGCGCGCATGCCGGACGCGGGGGCACGTGACACGCTGCGCCTCGACCCCGACCAGCCCGTGCTGCTCCTGCACCGCGTGACCTTGGACCGCGAGGATCGGCCGATCCAGGCCGACTTGATGACCATGCCCGCGCACCGGCAGCGACTGCGCTACGAGATCGAGATCGGCTGACCGTGACCGAACCGGAGAACACCGACCGCCGCTCCCTGCACGAGCGGATCGCCGCCGACCTGCGCGACGAGATCATGAGTGGCGACCTGGCCCCGGGCAAGAGCCTGCCCTCCACGGCACAGCTCAAGGTCCGCTTCGAGGCCTCCAACGCGACCGTGCAGAAGGCCCTGCAACTCCTCAAGGACGAACGGCTCGTCGTCGGCCGCGCCGGGGCCGCCGTCACCGTACGCGAGCACCGGCAACGAACCATGCGCCCCTCCGCGTTCATGGCTCCGGCCGGGGCGGGCGAGCCATACCGCTGGCTCACCGAGGCCGCCAAGCACGGGACCCGTGCGCACAGCAGGCTCCTTGAGGTGGCCGAGACGCGGCCTCCTGCCGATGTCGCGGCCGCCCTGCGTCTCCCCGACGACGGCACGGCACTGCTGCGCCGTCAGATCCTGATGATCGACAGTGAGCCCGTGGAACTCGTCAGGTCCTACTATCCGCTGGAGATCGCGCGCGGCACGGCGATCACAGAGCGCCGCAAGATCCGGGGCGGCACCCCGGCCCTCCTGGCCGAGCAGGGGTTCCCGCCGCGGCTCAGCGTGGACAGGGTCTCCGCCCGCGTCCCCACCCAGGAGCAGTTCCAGGCACTCCGGCTGCCGAGCGACCTCCCCGTGCTGCGGACCCTGCGCGTCGTCTACAGCGACCACGACCGCCCGATCGAAGCCACCGTCATGGTCAAGGCCGGGCATCTGTACGAGGTGCAGTACGCGTTCACGCCCGACTGACGGCCAGAGGCCCTTCTCCCCCGTCTCCTCCCGGCGGCGTGACCTCCTTGCTACCCCATCCGCCGGGCACCCCGAACCCTCCGCTGCCGATCGCGACGACCGGGCCCCGCGAGGAGACCGCGGCCACGCGGCTGCCGCCGCAACGTCGGCCGTCGCTTCAACGGGCACCGCGATCCTGCGCAGCGGCGCCACGGATCGGCTCCCGCGACTCGCCCGGGCCGGGAAGACCGACAGTTCGACGACCTCCTCGCCTTCATGGAGCTCGTCCTTTCCCTTCAGCCCGCCACCACGCGCCGCCCCCCAGGTCACAGCGCCCTGAGCCCCGCCCCCACCGCCCCCGTCAGCCGCTCCACGTACCCCTCGGGCAGCTCGCCCCGCACCACCACCGCCCGCCAGTACAGCGGCCCCGACATCAGGTCGAGCGCCAGCTCCCCGTCCAGGCCCTCGCGGAGTTCGCCGCGGGCCACGGCCTGGGCGACGATGCCGCTCGCGACGCCGTGCTGGCCCTCGCGGAGCGCCTGCTGCAGGGCCGCGTCGATGTCGGGGTTGCGGGCCGCCTCGGCCATGAGGTCGGGGATGACCTGGGCGGCGACGGGGTGGCGCAGGGCGCGCGACGTCACCTCGTACAGCAGGCGCAGATCGCCCTCCAGGGAGCCGGTGTCGGGCGTGGGCAGGCCCTGGACGGCGATGGCGGAGACCAGGTCGAGGACGAGGTGCAGCTTGGAGCGCCAGCGGCGGTAGACGGCGGTCTTGCCGACGCCCGCGCGGCGCGCGATGCCCTCGATCGACATGCGTGCGTACCCGACGGCCGCGAGCTCGGCGAAGACGGCGGCCCGGATGGCCTCGGTCACATCCTCACGGAGCACGGCGGCCCCGGCCGGCGCCCTGCGGCCCTGCTCACCCGGCTTCTTGTCGCGCGTCGTCATGGCACCAGCATAGAACGTGACGACGAAACGGTTGCGTCCCGACGTAGCGACGCCCTACTGTCGGCGTCACGACGATACGGACCCGTCCCGACGTAGATGCAGATCGAGACGGAGGGTCGCGTCGTCGGCCGTCCCCGCGCCCCCGAGCGAAAGCAGCGGACGTGACCCAGACCCTGGAGAAGCCCAAGAAGCCCTCCGCCCCGCCCCTGACCCCGGCCGAGCTCGCCGCCCGCCACGGCCTCACGGTCAGCGGCGCCCGCGTCCCGCTCGGCGCCTATGCGCGCCAGCTGTGGCGGCGGCGCCACTTCGTCACCGCCTTCGCCACCGCCAAGCTCACCGCCCAGTACAGCCAGGCGCGGCTCGGCCAGCTCTGGCAGGTGATGACGCCGCTGCTCAACGCGGCCGTCTATTACTTCGTCTTCGGCGTGCTCATGAACACCAAGCACGACGTGCCGGACTATGTGCCCTTCCTGGTCACCGGCGTCTTCGTGTTCACGTTCACGCAGCAGTCCGCCCTCGCGGGCACCCGCGCCGTCGCGGGCAACCTCGGCCTGGTGCGCGCCCTGCACTTCCCCCGGGCCGCGCTGCCGGTCTCATACTGCCTGCAGCAGCTCCAGCAGCTGCTGTTCTCCCTGTGCGCGCTGCTCGTGATCCTGCTGTGCTTCGGCGTGCCGCCCACCGCGTCCTGGCTCCTCGTCGTGCCCGCGCTCGCGCTCCAGTTCACCTTCAACGCCGGGCTCGCGCTCGCGCTCGCCCGGCTCGGCGCCAGGACCCCGGACGTCGCGCAGCTGATGCCGTTCGTGCTGCGGACGTGGATGTACGGCTCCGGGGTGATGTGGAGCATCGACAAGGTCCTCGCCGACCGCGACCTGCCGCGCGCGGTGACCGTGCTCCTGGAGGCCAACCCGGCCGCCGTCTACATCGACCTGATGCGCTTCGCCCTCATCGACAGCTTCCGCGCCGACCAGCTCCCGCCGCACGTGTGGGCCTGGGCGGCGGGCTGGGCGCTGCTCGCCGGAGCCGGCGGGTTCCTCTACTTCTGGAAGGCGGAGGAGACCTATGGGCGCGGCTGAGGCCGAGGGGCGCACTCCCACCGTGATCGCGGACGAGTTGCACATCGTCTACCGGGTCAATGGCGGGAAGACGGGCCGGGGCAGTGCGACGGCGGCGTTGAGCCGGATCATCCGGCGGGGTGAGTCTCCGGGTGTGCGCAAGGTGCACGCGGTGCGGGGGGTGTCGTTCACCGCGTACCGGGGTGAGGCGATCGGTCTGATCGGGTCGAACGGTTCGGGCAAGTCGACGCTGCTGCGGGCGATCGCGGGGCTGCTGCCCGCCGAGCGGGGGATGGTCTACACCGATGGCCAGCCGTCGCTGCTCGGGGTGAACGCGGCGCTGATGAACGATCTGACGGGTGAGCGGAACGTGATCCTGGGCGGTCTGGCGATGGGCATGAGCCGCGAGCAGATCCGGGAGCGCTACCAGGACATCGTGGACTTCTCGGGGATCAACGAGAAGGGCGACTTCATCACGCTGCCGATGCGCACGTACTCCTCGGGCATGGCGGCCCGGCTGCGGTTCTCCATCGCGGCGGCGAAGGACCACGACGTGCTGATGATCGACGAGGCGCTCGCGACGGGTGACCGCACGTTCCAGAAGCGCTCCGAGGCCCGCATCCGCGAGCTGCGCGAGGAGGCGGGCACGGTGTTCCTGGTGAGCCACAACAACAAGTCGATCCGTGACACCTGCGACCGGGTGCTGTGGCTGGAGCGCGGCGAGCTGCGGATGGACGGCCCGACCGAGGAGGTCATGAGGGAGTACGAGAAGTTCACGGGCGGCGGTTAGGGCCGGGCCGGATCGACTCCCCGCCCCCCGGCCCCGGCCCCGGGGACGCGGCAGCCCAAGCCAGGCCCCTTTGCCGCGCCAATGTCCGTATCCATACACTATGGGGGAATTGAGCGTCACCCCGCGGGTGCATGGGGCGTCGAGAGGAGTGCGCGGTGCGAGTGCGGCCACGACTGAGCGTCATCGTCCACGGTCCCGACGTCCAGGGCCGCTTGGGCGAGAGCCTCGACGCCGTCGCCGGGCAGGCCGGTGCGGACGTGGAGGTGGTGGTCGCCGCCGTCGGCGCCGCCGCCCGGTCGGCCGCCGCCCGGCACCCGGACCTGATCGTCGTGGAGCTGCCCGAGGGCACCCCGGACGGAGCGGCCCGCGCGGCGGGCGCGGCCCGGGCCACCGGCCACTGGCTCCAGTTCGCGCACGCCAAGGACAGCGTGCCGACGGGCGCGGCCCGCGCCCTCGCCGAGCGCGCGGCCGCGCTGCCGCAGACGGTGGACGTCCTGCTCGCCGACCACACCTGGTCGACCTGGCGGCACACGCGGGTGCCGGGCCCCGACGGCGGCCTCCTGGCCAGGACCGGCGGCCGCGAGGTCACCCTGGAGGAGGCCCCCCACCTCCTGAAGGTCACCCCGATCCTCGGCAACCGCGCCGTCCGCGCCGGATTCTGGCGGGCCCACCAGGACCAACTCGCCACGGACGACGAGCTGTTCGCCGCGTACGCCACCCTCCTGAGCGCCGACCGGATCGCCGTGCTCGACCACGTGGCCCTGGACCAGCGGCGGCCACGGCCCCAGAGCCTGCCGCCGGTCACTGCCGACGACCGCTTCGCGCTGCTCGACGCCTACGCGCGCCTCCTTCGCCTGGCCGAGGGGCGCGGCACGGGTACCGGGCCGCGCGCCGTCCTGTACGCGGCGATGGTCACGGCCGCCCTGCGCACCGTCGCCCGCGCCGGGCTGCCGGAGCCGGTGGCCCGGGAGTACTTCCACCGCGCGTCCCGGGCGGCCAGCAGCCTGCGGCCGCCCGGATACCAGCGGCCCGGCGGCCTCGAAGGCGTGCGCCGCCGTCTCCTGGAAGAGGACGCGTACGCGAAGTACCGCGCCTTCCAGACGGTGAACCAGCGGCGCCGCGCGCTGAAGTCGGCGGTGGCCAGCGGCAGGCGCGCGGCGGGCGGCAGGCTCCGCGAGGCCCAGTACCGCCAGGACCTGAAGCGGCCCCTCGACCCGCGCCTGGCGGTGTTCTCGGCGTACTGGGACCGGGGCGTGGCCTGCAACCCGGCGGCGATCGCCGCGAAGCTCGCGGAACTCGCCCCGCACATCCACCCCGTCTGGGTGGTGTCGCGGGACGCCGTGCCGCTGCTTCCGCCCGGCACCGACCACGTCGTGCCCGGCAGCCGCCGCTACTGGCGGACCCTCGCGACCGCCACGTACCTCGTGAACAACGCCAACTTCCCCAACTCCACCGTGAAGCGCGAGGGTTCCGTCCACCTCCAGACCCACCACGGCACGCCCCTCAAGCGCATGGGCCTGGACCAGCTCGACTACCCGGCCGCCGCCCAGGGCCTGAACTTCCACGACCTGCTCGCGCGCGTCGACCGCTGGGACTTCAGCGTCAGCTCCAACAGCCACTCCACCCGCATGTGGCGGCGCGCCTACCAGTCCCGGTACGCCGAACTCGAGTACGGCTACCCGCGCAACGACGTCTACTACACGGCGACGGCGGCCGACGTCCGCGCGGTCCGCGACCGCCTCGGCATCGCCCCCGGCCGCCGCGCCCTGCTCTACGCCCCCACCCACCGCGACTACGAGGCGACCTGGACCCCCCGCATCGACCTCGCCGCCCTCGCCAGCCGCCTCGGCGACGACACCGTCCTGCTCGTGCGCGGCCACTACTTCTACGGCGGCGCGGGCGCCTCCCTCGCGGCCCTGCGGCGCACCGGCCGGGTCCTCGACGTATCCGCGTACGACCCGGTCGAGGACCTGGCCCTGGCGGCCGACGCCCTGATCACGGACTACTCGTCCCTCATGTTCGACTACGCCAACCTGGACCGCCCGATCGTCGTCTACGCCGACGACTGGGAGACGTACGCGACCACGCGCGGCGTCTACTTCGACCTGCTCGCGGAGCCGCCGGGCGCGGTGGCGCGCACCCAAGAGGAGCTGGCCCAGATCCTCGGCACGGACGCCTGGCGCGACGAGCGGGCGAGCGCCGCGCGGGCGGCGTTCCGGCGGCGCTTCTGCGAGTTCGACGACGGCCGGGCGGCGGAGCGGGTGGTGCGCCGGGTGTTCCTCGGCGAGCCGGAGCACGCGCTGCCCCCGGTCACCCCGCTCGAAGAGCGGACCCCCGCCCCGGCCCCCGAGGAGGCGACGCGTGACTCCTGACGTGACGATCACGGTCATCGTCTACAACGACGCCGAGCGCCTGCCCCGCGCGGTGGCGTCCCTGTTCGCCCAGACCCACCACAACATCGAGATCGTCATCAGCGACGACCACTCCACGGACGACACCCCGCGCGTGGCCCGCGCCCTCGCGGCCCTCGACCCCCGCGTCACCCATCTGCGCCTGCCCGAGAACAGCGGCGGCTGCGGCGTGCCCCGCAACCGCGCGATCGACATCGCGCGCGCCCCGTACCTGATGTTCCTCGACAGTGACGACGAACTCCCCGAGCGGGCCGTGGAACTGCTGCTGGCCGCGCACGCGGAGCACGAGGCCGACTTCACGATGGGCGCGGTGGAACGGGTCCGCGTGGACACCGGCCGCACCTCCACCTGGATGCCGCACCTGGTGGCCGAGCGCCGCACGGTGGCGGGCATCGCCTCCGAACCGGCCCTGTTCTTCGAGCACTTGTCGACGAGCAAGATGTACCGCAAGTCGTTCCTCGACCGGAACGACCTGCGCTTCCCCGAAGGCATCCACTACGAGGACCAGCTGTTCTCCGCGCAGGCCTACTGCCTGGCGAAGGCGTTCACGGTGATCCCCGAACCCGTCTACCGCTGGTACATAGAGCCGTACGGCGCGCGATCCTCGGCGTCCATCTCCAACCAGCGGCACAAGCTGACCAACGTCCGCGACCGCGTGCACGTGCAGGGCCTGATCGACGACTTCCTGGTCAGCGGCGGCCACGCCGCGCTGCGCGAGGCCAAGGACTACAAGTTCCTCAAGCACGACTTCCGCATGTACGCCGGTGACCTGCCCTACCGCGATGACGAGTGGCTGGAAGGCTTCGCCGACCTCGTGAACCCCTACCTGGCGGGCCTGTCCCAGGGTGCCTACGAGCGCCTTCCGCGCGCTGAGCGCGTGGTCGTCCAGCTGGTGCGCGACCGCCGCCTGCCCGAGGCGCGCCTCGCCGCCCGGGGCCTCGGCCACGGCGTGGCACCCCGGGCGGTGACACCGGACCCGGACGGCCGCCTGTACTGGGGCACGCGCGTCCCCGAGTCCCCCGCCGCCCGCCGCGAGCTGGACGTCACGGACCTGGGCCTGGACACCCGGCCGTTCCCCAGCGCCCAGTTCCGCCACGAGATCACCCGCGTCGAGCGGGCGCCGGGGGCCGCGCTGCGCCTGCGCGTGCGCACCTACGACCCCGGTCTGCGCCTGCCCGTGGGCCCCCAGGTGGCGTCCCTGGTGGTCGCCCCGGCGGGCCGCCGCCTGACGACGCGCTTCCGTCTGGACCCGGTCCGCCCCGGCGTCTTCGACGGCGAGGTCCGGCTCGACCTGGCCGCGGCCGCCCTGCCGCTCCAGGGCTTCGCGGGCACCCGCCACCCCCTGGTCCAGCTCACCGAGGGCCGCCTTCGCCACACCGGACTGCTCCTGGCCCCGCTCGGCTTCCCGCCCCTGACGGCCCGCGTCCCCTACCGCCACGGCACGGCCCCGCACCAGGTCACCGCCGAACCCGAAGGGCGCGGGGCGGGCCGTCTGCAGCTGCGCTGGACCCCCGTCGGCCTGCCGTCCCGCGTGCTTCGCCCCCTCACCGAGCGGGCCCTGGCAAGGCGAACGGGCGCTCGCGTGCGCGAGGCGGCGAAGCTCCTGCGCGGCGCGCTGCGCTGACGTCCGGGGGGTGCGGGTTCAGGGGGGCCGGCTCAGGGGTGCTGGCTCAGGGGCGCGCCACCTCGTAAAGGACCAGCCCCCGAGGCCCCGCCGCCACCTTCCGCACCACGGGATCGCCCGCCCCGAGGCCGCCGTCGCCCGCGGACGCCACCACCCACCGCACCCCGTACCGCCGCAGGATCCGCAGGCGCTCCTCGCGGGGCGTGCCCGGTGCGAAGTAGCGGTCGGTGGCCGCCGCGCGTTCCCGCTCGTCGGGGAGGAAGAAGTCGGGGTAGCCGGGGGCCACCGTGTAGGGGCCGTACGCGGGGATCTGGCGGGCCGGGAAGGTCTTGGCCATGACGACGTCGCCGTAGCGCGTCCAGGGCGTGAGCCAGCGGTAGCCGGGCCACGGCTCGCGGTACTTGGCGGCGACGGGCGGCGGCAGCGCGGCGGCGGGCAGGACGTAGCCGAGGGCGCCCGCCTGCGTCCAGGCGCCCGCGGCGAGGGCCAGGGCGAGCAGCCCGGCGAAGGCGGCGCGGGCCCGCTCGCGCGTGGCCGCCGCGGCTTCCAGGGCCGCCGCGAGCTGCGCGGGGATGACCGCCGCGGGCAGGGCGCGGCCCCAGGAGTAGTGGCCGGTGAGCCCGCCCGCGGTGACGAGGGCCGCGCCCAGGGCGAAGAACAGGACGAGCGGGTCGCGCCGGTCGCGCCGGAAGCGCAGGACCAGGGCGGCGACGCCGAGCAGGACGAAGGCGTAGCGGGCGGCCAGGTCCCGGTAGAGGGCGCGGTGGATGTCCTCCAGGCCGCCGCCCGCGCCGAGGAGCGCGAAGAAGGAGTAGTACGGCCACAGGGCGAGCAGGGCGACGCCGAGCGCCGGGCCGACGGCGAGGCGGACCAGGTCGGGCCGCGGCGGGCGGGCGGCGAGGACCAGGGCCAGGGCGCCGAGCGAGGCCACCACGCCCGTGAACTGGTGGGTGAGGAGGATGGCGGCCCACAGCGCGCCGAGGGCCGCGAAGGCGCCTGGTCCCGCGCCGCCGCGCAGGGCCGCGCGCAGCCACGCCCACAGGTGGAAGGCGAGGCCGAGGGCGAAGGTGCTGGGGTAGGAGACGGTCAGGGCGAGGGAGTCAAGGCCCAGGAAGCCGCTCCAGCCGAAGAGGGCGGGCCCCCAGAGCAGGAGCAGGCACAGCCATGCCAGCGGCGGGGCCTCGGGGCGGTCGCTGAGGGTGCGTACGAAGCGCCAGACGCCGGTGGCGAGGAGCGCGAGCCCGGCCACCGCGGCGATCCGCAGCACCCCGAACGCGCCGGTCCCCGTCGCCTTGGCGAGGGCGCCGAGCAGCAGCGTCCAGGGCGAGTAGTAGGGGCTCGGGACGTCCGCGTCGACCAGGGGGTCGCCGGGGTGGAGCAGGTCGTGCCGCAGGCGTTCGACGGTGGCCGCGTGGATGCCGAGGTCGCCGCGCCACGGCAGGCGCACGACGACGGCCAGGAGGAAGGCGGTGACGGCAGCGGCGCCCGCGTGGAGCGCGACCGTGAGAGCCCTACGCGGCCCGCGCATCGCGCCGTCCGGCGCGGTCCTTGAACACCCACGTCCGGTAGACCAGGAAGCGGAAGGCCGACGCCAGGAGGATGGACAGGGCCTTGGCGACGTTGGAGCCGAGCGGCCCGTTCATCCCCGCGCCGTGGTAGGCCGCGTAGAACAGCAGGCTCTCCATGGCGATGCCGACGCCGCTGAAGGCGAAGAACAGGGCGATCTGACGCTTGGTGCGCGTCGCCCGGTCCCGGTAGGCGAAGAAGCGGAAGCCCAGGTAGTTGGTGCCCATGGCGACGACGCTGGCGAGGACGGTCGCCGTCATCGGGGCCGAACCCAGGCCGTGCAGCAGCAGGTTGAAGACGACGAAGTTGACGCCGACGCCGCTGCCGCCGACCACGCCGAACTTCACGAGTTCGAGGCCGACGCGGCGCAGCCGGGGCGGCAGGCGGCGTGGCGCGGTCCGCCGTGCGGGCGCCGTCGCCACGGCGGCCGGGGCGTCGTCACGCGCCCCCGGCATCCGGGCGGCGGCCTCGTGCAGCGTGCTCGTCATCCGAGGGGCCCCCGGCCACCGCGCGCGGCCCGCCCAAGAGCGTCGCGGGCCGCCCCGCTGCTCCCGCGCAGCCGCAGCTTCCAGGGCATGACGACCGACTCCAGCTGCACCATCAGGTTCATCTTGGACTCGCCGACGGTGCGGTCCTCGAAGTGGATGGGCACCTCGACCAGGCCGAAGCCGTGGCACAGCGCGCGGTACTTCATCTCGACCTGGAAGCTGTAGCCCGCGCTGTCGACGGTGGCGAGGTCCACGGCGCGCACCGCGTCCGCGCGCCACAGGTTGAAGCCGCCGGTGATGTCCCGCACGCGGGTGCCGAGGACGGTGCCCGCGTAGGCGTTGGCCCAGCGGGACAGCAGCTTGCGGTGGGTGCCCCAGGCGTCGGAGAGCGTGCCGCCCTGGACGTAGCGGCTGCCGACGGTGACCCCGGCGCCGGTGGCGAGGGCCACGCCGAGGAGCTGGGCGACCTTGTCGGCGGGGTGGCTGCCGTCGGCGTCCATCTGGAGCACGTAGCGGGCGCCGTCGGCGACGGCGCGCGCCATGCCCGCCGCGTAGGCCCGGCCGAGGCCGTCCTTCTCGGTGCGGTGCAGCACGCTCATGCGCCGCCGCCCGGACGTCTCCTCGACGCGCCGCGCGTGCTCCTCGGCGATCGCCCCGGTGCCGTCGGGGCTGGAGTCGTCGACGACGAGCAGCCGCAGGCCGGGCAGCGGCAGCGCCATGAGGGCCGCGGCCATGCCGGGCAGGTTGCCCGCCTCGTTGTACGTCGGCATGACGACGGTGAGCGGGGTTGCCGCCCACTCCTCGGGCAGCTGCGGCGCTCCGAAGGCACGGACCGCGCGCTCCGCGGCGTCCAGCGGACTTGCTTCTGTCATCGGCTTACCCTGTGACCTTCCCGAAATAATCTCATCCACCGTACCCCAAATGCCCGTTTTGCCGGTGCAGGCACGGGCGGCGTGTACACCGCGTACAGCGCCTGGCGCACGCACGGCACAGGCAGCACCCGCGGCACCGGCGGCAGCGAAAAGCCGGGGGCGCCCCGCACCGTTCGGTGCGGGGCGCCCCCGGCTCTGGCGACCGTCAGGAATGCGTGCGAAGGAGCGTGCGCATCGTCCTCATGGCCACCGACAGGTTCGCCAGGTCGAAGGCGTCCGAGCCCTGGATCTCCTCCAGGGTGACCCGCGCCCGGCCCAGGATCGCCGCGTTCTTCTCCTCCCACGCCTGGAAGCGCTGCTCCGGCGTCGAGGTGCCGTTGCCGACGGCCAGCACGTCGGCCGTCAGCGCGGCGTGCGCCGCGTACAGGTCCTCGCGGATGGAGGCGCGCGCCATCGACTGCCAGCGGTCGTTGCGCGGCAGCTCGATGATGCGGTCCATGAGCTGCGTCATGCGCAGCCGGTCGGCGAGGTCGTAGTACACCTCGGCCACCGCGAGGGCCTCCTTGCCCATGCGGTCGGCGACGGCGACGATGTCGAGCGCCGGGAAGGCCGAGGAGAACCCGGCCACGCGCTGGGCAAGATCGTCCGGCACCCCGGCGCCGGTCAGCTCCTCGCGGATGTTCTCGTACCACTCCAGGTCCGAGCCGCGCACCAGCTTCGGCAGCGCCGACCACACCTGGCCGACGCCCTCGCTGAAGAAGCTGACCGTCTCGGCGAGCTGGAGCGGCTGCGGCCGGTTGTTGAGCAGCCAGCGCGTGCCGCGCTCGACCAGGCGGCGGCAGTGCAGGCGCACCCGCGTCTGCACATCGGCGGCCACCACGTTGTCGAGCGCCTCGACGGCGTCCCACACCTCGCCGAGCCCGAAGATCTCGCGCGCGGCGAGCTGCGCCCGCACGATCTCCTCCAGGGACGCCCCGGTCTCCTCGCGCAGCCGGTGCAGGAAGGTCGAGCCACCGCTGTTGACGGTGTCGTTGACCAGGATCGTGGTGACGATCTCCCGGCGCAGCGCGTGCCCGTCGACCTGCTCGGGGAACCGCTCGCGCAGCGCCTTCGGGAAGTACGCGTGCAGCAGCCGCCGCAGGTACTCGTCATCCGGCAGCGAGGTCTGGATCAGCTCCTCGGCCGTCACGATCTTCGTGTACGCGAGGAGCACGGCGAGCTCGGGCTGCGAAAGGCCGCGCCCGGAGCCGAGCAGCTCGCGGATCTGCCGGTCGGTGGGCAGGAACTCCAGGGAGCGGTCCAGCTGGCCCTCGCGGCCCAGGCGGCGCATGAAGCGCTGGTGGGCGTGGAGCAGCGAGGGGGCCTCGAAGACGGAGTTGGCGAGCGCGGTGTTCTGCGCGTAGTTGTTGCGCAGGACCAGCTGGCCGACCTCGTCGGTCATCTGGGCGAGCAGCTTGTTGCGCTGCTTGACCGTCATGTCCCCGGCCTGCACCACGGCGTTCAGCAGGATCTTGATGTTCACCTCGTGGTCGGAGGTGTCCACGCCCGCGCTGTTGTCGATGGCGTCGGTGTTGATGCGCCCGCCGGAGCGCGCGAACTCGATCCGGCCGAGCTGCGTGAGCCCCAGGTTGCCGCCCTCGCCGACGACCTTCACGCGCAGGTCCGCGCCGTTGACGCGGATCGCGTCGTTGGCCTTGTCGCCGACGTCCGCGTGCGACTCGGCACTCGCCTTCACATACGTGCCGATGCCGCCGTTCCACAGCAGGTCCACCGGCGACTTCAGGATGGCCTGCATCAGCTCGGCGGGCGTCATCTTGGCGCCGCCGGTCTGGATGCCGAGGGCCTCGCGGATGTGCGCGTTGAGCTGGATCGCCTTGGCCGAGCGCGGGAAGATCCCGCCGCCCGGGGAGAGCAGCTCCTTGTTGTAGTCGGCCCAGCTGGAGCGGGGCAGCTCGAACAGGCGGCGGCGCTCGGCGTACGAGGTGGCCGCGTCCGGGTTCGGGTCGATGAAGATGTGCCGGTGGTCGAAGGCGGCGACCAGGCGGATGTGCTCGGACAGGAGCATGCCGTTGCCGAACACGTCACCGGACATGTCGCCGACGCCGACGACGGTGAAGTCCTCGCTCTGGGTGTCCACGCCCAGCTCGCGGAAGTGCCGCTTCACGGACTCCCAGGCGCCGCGCGCGGTGATGCCCATGCCCTTGTGGTCGTAGCCCGCCGAGCCGCCGGAGGCGAAGGCGTCGCCGAGCCAGAAGTTGTAGCTCTCGGCGACCTCGTTGGCGATGTCGGAGAACGTCGCCGTGCCCTTGTCGGCCGCGACCACCAGATAGGTGTCGTCCTCGTCGTGGCGCACCACGTCGGCCGGGGGCACGACCTCGCCCGCGACCAGGTTGTCGGTGATGTCGAGCAGCGCCGAGATGAAGATCTTGTAGCAGGCGACGCCCTCGGCGAGCCACGCGTCGCGGTCCACCGACGGGTCGGGCAGCTGCTTGGCGACGAAGCCGCCCTTCGCGCCCACCGGCACGATCACGGTGTTCTTCACCATCTGCGCCTTGACCAGGCCGAGGATCTCCGTACGGAAGTCCTCACGCCGGTCGGACCAGCGCAGGCCGCCGCGCGCGACCTTGCCGAAGCGCAGGTGCACGCCCTCCACGCGCGGCGAGTACACCCAGATCTCGTACGCCGGACGCGGCGCCGGCAGGTCCGGGATGGCCTGCGGGTCGAACTTCATGGAGACGTAGCCGTGCGGCTTGCCGCCCGCCGCCTCCTGGAAGAAGTTGGTGCGCAGCGTCGCCTTGATGACGGTGAGGAAGGACCGCAGGATGCGGTCCTCGTCCAGGCTCGCCACCTGGTCGAGCGCCCCGTCGAGCTCTTCGAGGAGGCCGTCGGTCAGCTCCGTCCCCGCCCGCTGCCGCTCCGGCGACATGCGGGCCTCGAACAGCGAGACCAGCAGGCGCGTGGTGTGGACGTTGGTGCGGAGGGTGTCCTCCATGTACTCCTGGCTGAAGGTGGAGCCCGCCTGCCGCAGGTACTTGGCGTACGCGCGCAGGACCACCGCCTGGCGCCAGTTCAGGCCGGCGCGCAGGACCAGGGAGTTGAAGCCGTCGACCTCGGCCTCGCCGGTCCAGGCGGCGGCGAAGGCCTCCTGGAAGCGCTCGCGGCCGTCGTCGCCCAGGTAGTCGCCGCTGCCGTTGCCCAGCTTGGGCAGGCGCAGGCCGAAGTCGTAGATCCAGGCGTTCGTGCGGTCCGAGCAGCGCAGCTCGTACGGCCGCTCGTCGGTGACCTCGACGCCCAGGCGCTGCAGCACGGGAAGCACCGCCGACAGCGAGACCTGCCCGCCCGAGCGGTAGATCTTGAAGCGGCGCTCGTCGGGGGCGGCGCCCACCGGCTCGTACAGGCTGAGCGCGAAGTCCTTGTGGCCCTGCTGGAGCTGCTCCAGGTGGACCAGGTCGGCGACGGCGGCGCGCGGGGTGTGGTCGGCTTTGTAGCCCTCGGGGAAGGCGCCCTGGTAGCGGCGGAGCAGCTCGGCGGCGCGCTCCTCGCCGCACTCGGCGGTCAGTGCCTCCGCGAAGCCGTCGGCCCAGGAGCGGGCGGCCTCCACCAGGCGGGACTCGATGCGCTCCACGTCGGCGTCGGAGAGCGCGGGGACCTCGCCGCCCTTGGGCACGCGGACCACGAAGTGGATGCGGGACAGGATCGACTCGGTGTTCCAGGCGGTGAAGTCGACGCTGGCGCCGTTCAGCTCCTCCTTGAGGATGTCGATGATCCGCAGCCGGACGCCGGTGGTGTAGCGGTCGCGCGGCAGGTAGACCAGGGCCGAGTAGTAGCGGCCGTAGACGTCCTTGCGCAGGTAGAGCCTGAGGCGGCGGCGCTCCTGGAGGTACAGGACGCTGGTGACGATCGAGCGGAGCTCGTCGGGCGGCGTCTGGAACAGCTCGTCGCGCGGGTACGTCTCCAGGATCTGCAGCAGGTCGCGGCCGTCGTGGCTGTTGGGCGAGAAGCCCGCGCCCTTGAGGACCTCGGCGACCTTGCGGCGGATGACGGGCACGCGGCGCACCGACTCGGTGTACGCGGCCGAGGAGAACAGGCCGAGGAAGCGGCGCTCCCCGATGACGTTGCCGTCGGCGTCGAACTTCTTCACGCCCACGTAGTCCAGGTACGAGGGGCGGTGGACGGTCGCGCGGCTGTTGGCCTTCGTCAGGACGAGCAGCTTGTGCTCGCGGGCCTTGGCGCGGGCGTCGGCGGGCAGCCGGTTGAAGGACGGGCCGCCCGGGTGGTGGTCGTCGCCGCTGTGCTTGGGGTCGGAGCGCAGGATGCCGAGGCCGGTGCCGGGGACCGCCGTCAGGGAGTCCTCGTCGGTCAGGTCGTACTCGCGGAAGCCGAGGAACGTGAAGTGGTCGGCGGCCAGCCAGCGCAGCAGCTCGCGGGCCTCCTCGACCTCCTCGTCCCGGACGTCGTTGGCGGTCGGCTCGGCGGGCAGTTCGTCGGCGATGCGCAGCGCGGCGTCGCGCATCTTCTCCCAGTCCTCGACCGTCTCGCGGACGTCGGACAGGACGCGCAGCAGGTCGGTGGTGATCTGCTTCAGGTCGGCGCGGTCGGTCTCGCGGTCGATCTCGACGTGGATCCACGACTCGGTGAGCGAGTCGTGCGGCTTGTCCGCGGCGCTCGCGCCCTCCGGGAGGACCTCGAGGAGCTTGCCGGTGAGGTCGCGGCGCACGACGACCTGCGGGTGGATCACGACGTGGATGCCGCGGCCCTGCCGGGACAGCTCGTTCGTGACGGAGTCCACCAGGAACGGCATGTCGTCGGTGACGACCTCCACCACGGAGTGGCTGCACGTCCAGCCGTTCTCCTCGACCGTCGGCGTGTGCACGCGGACGTTGGCGGTGCCCTGCGGGCGGGTCTCGGCGAGACGGTAGTGCGAGACCGCGGCGCCGAAGACGTCGACCGGGTCGCGGTCGGTGAGGTCCTCGGGTGCGGTGTGCAGGTAGTAGCGCTGGAGGAACGCGAGCACCTTCGACTGGTCGGGACCTGACCCGCCGTCGCCCCCGCCCGTCGACCCGGTCGGTGCTCCCGCTGGCAGGCGCCCCCCGACCGGGCTGTTCTCAGCTACCCGGGCGGCCCGCGCGAGCAGCTCGGCCTTGGCTTCGTCCAGCTTGGTCTGCATTGTCCTCTGACTCCTGTCGCGCGCCGTTGCGTGACGTAGAAGGAAGTGATGTGACGTAACGCCGCGACGCGGGGTCTCCGGTCGGTGTCGACGTTATGCCGCGATGAGCGATTCGCGGGCGGGATTCCGCCATTTCCAGTGGGGTGCCGGGCCGGTGCCCGCAGCCGCGCCGAGCGCGCTGTCCGCGCCGCGAAGAAACGTCAGCGAAGCGCCCGCCACGGATGTCCTCCGTGCATACCGGGCGCAGGACGGAGGCGGCAGTGCCTCCGCGGGATATCGCGCTGATCACGGGACAAGGCTATCGCCCCCCACCGGGAACTCGTCATGAGCCGTATGTGTACAAAACCAGGGCTCGAAATTTGACAGTCTGCACAGTCCCGGCCCTCTCAGCCCCCCTGCGGCCCGGGAGGCCCCCTTGGCAAACCGCCCGACCGGATGCACGTTGACCGGGACGGGCGCCACGAGGCGACCGGCGCGAGGCGTGCACCGCGGGCGCGCGGTCAAGCGGCCGAGCGGGGCCGAGCAGGGGAGCGAGCAGCGATGGCAGCGAAGGTCCTGATAGTCACCGGTGACGCGGCGGAGTCACTGGAGGTCCTCTACCCGTACCAGCGACTGCGGGAGGAGGGGTACGACGTCCACATCGCCGCGCCCGCCCGCAAGAAGCTCAGGTTCGTCGTCCATGACTTCGAGCCCGGCTTCGACACGTACACGGAGAAGCCCGGGTACACCTGGCCCGCCGACCTCGCCTTCTCCGAGGTCGACCCCGGGCAGTACGCCGCCCTGGTGATCCCCGGCGGCCGGGCCCCCGAGTACCTGCGCGGCGACCCCGAGCTGCGCAAGATCCTCAAGGCCTTCTTCGACGCCGACAAGCCGGTGGCCCAGATCTGCCACGGGCCGCTGCTCACGGCGGCCATCGGAAGCCTCTCCGGCCGCCGCGTCACGGCCTATCCGGCCCTGGAACTGGACATGCAGGCCGCCGGGGCCACCTTCCAGGACGCGGAGGCGGTCGTCGACGGCACCCTGGTCTCAGCCAGGGCCTGGCCGGACCACTCGGGGTGGATGCGGGAGTTCCTCACGGTACTGAGGGCGAAGGCACCGGTGACGTAGCACCGCGGCCCGGCGGGGGGCGCCCTGTCGCTTCCCGGCTGTGGGCAATCGTCCCGCAGGGCGGGACGGGTGGGCACAGCCCCGAAGCCGCCGGTGCCCCGGCAACGCCAAGCGCGCACCCCGGCACCGGCGGCTACGCCACCAGCCGCTCCGCGGTGTCCACGGCTTCCTCAAGCGTGTCCACCACGGGGACCCCCGCAGCGGCGAGGCTCCCCCGACTGTGCGACCCCCCGGTGTACAACACGGCCCGCGCCCCCACATGCGCCGCCGCGACCGCGTCATCGACCGCGTCCCCGATCACCACGATCCGCTCCGCGGGCACCGAGGCCAGCGCCTCCAGATGCCGCACCATGCGCTCGGCCTTCCCCCGGTGCGACCCGTCGTCCGTACGCCCGTCGATCCGCAGGAACCGCTCCGCGATCCCGTGCCGCCGCACCAGCGGCACCAGCTGCTCGTGCGGCGCGAGCGAGAGCAGCGACTGCGTCCGCCCGGCCGCCTGCCGCGCGGCGAGCAGCTCCGCCGCCCCCTCGGCGAGCCCGCACGCGTCCACCCGCGCCCCGTAGTGCCGATGGAAGACGGCGTCCATCATCAGCCACTCGTCCCGCGTGGGCAGCCGCCCCATCAGCCGCTCGTAGAACCGCGGCACCGGCACGCAGTACAGCTCCCGATACCGCTCCAGAGTGATCGGCTCCAGGCCTATCTCCAGGAACGACGCGTTCGTCGCCTCGATCACGGCGTGGATGTCGTGCAGGAGTGTCCCGTTCCAGTCCCACACGATGTGGGCCCCGTGCGCCCCGCGCTGCAGCTTCCCCATCCCACGACCGTACCCGGCCGCACTGACAACCCGCCCCGCGCGCCCCTTCGCCCGCTCAGGCCTCCGGGGCCACCAGGTTCGGGATCTCCTGCGTCGCGTACCAGAGCAGCTCGTGGTCCTCGGCCCCGTCCACGACGAACCGCGCGTCGTCGTCGCCCTGGTCCGCCGCGCCAAGCGCGTCCGCCGCCGCCGTGACGTCCGCCGCCGCGTCGTCCGCGTCCACGTGCACGGCCGCCGCCTCGGCAAGGGGCAGCGCGCCCGCGATCCGCACCTCGCCGAGCGCGCCCTGGTCCAGGCCCCGGTCGGGGTCGGCCACGGCCGCGCCGTCCGGCACGTCCGCCGCGAGGACCACCCGGCGCCGCGCGGTCCCGGGCTCGCCCGCGAGCAGCCGCAGCGAGGCGAGCGCGGCCCGGTTGAGGGCCGCGTACTCCAGCTCCTCGATGTCGTCGGAGACGTACCACTCGCGCAGCGCGGGCGTCACGGCGTACGCGGTCAGCGGCCCGGGACCCAGCTCGCCCGCTTCGAGCGCCCGCGCGAGGCGGGGCAGTGTCAGAGGTACGTACACGCGCATGGCTCGGCCGCTTTCGTAGTCGCGAAGACCCCTCGCGGGGGCCTTCAGGATACGTGCGCGCGTCCCCCTTCGAGGTGCTGCCCGAGCCCGTCGCCGCGTCCACCCCGGTCCACCGCGTCACCCGCCCGTCCCCCGCCGTCACGGGGCGGCGGGCACCCCCGCCCACCCTGATGAGTGAACCCGGCGGCCGCCCCCGGCCCGCCGCCCGGAACGTTGCCACGGCCGCGCCCGCCGCCGTAGAAGATCTCCAGCGGAAGTTACCCCCCGGTATTCAGGCCGTGGGCCCGCACCCCGCCACCCGAGGCGAAGCGACGACGAACGGAGGCTCCCCCATGCCCAGCACATCCAGCACCACCACTCCCCCCGCCCGCCCTGCCAGCTCCACCAGCCCCACCAGCCCCGCTAGCCCTACCAGCCCAGCCATCCCTGCTATCCCCACCAGCCTCAAAGTCATGACCCGCCCCCGCCGCCCCACGGTCCCCCGCCCGGCCGCGTCCAGGCCCCCGGCGGGCCGGCCGCCCGGACGGCCCGACCCGCGCCGCCCCGGATCGCGGTCCCAGCGGTCCCACCGGACGCCCGCGCAGCCACCCCCGCACCCCGCCGAGCTCTTCACCGAGCTGCTGTTACTGGTCCTCAGCGGCCAGCGCCCGGTGCACGCGGTGGCCCGGCACGTCGCCCACACCGCCTACGACGACCTGGTGCGCCTCGCCGAGCGCCTGCCCCTGCGCTCCATCGGCGGACACCGGCCCGCCGTGCGCCGCGTCGGCCACTACGAGGTGCGGCCCGGCGTCTACGAGGTCTTCGCCCGCGTCGGCGCGGGCCCCGCGCTGCGCGCCCTCGCGTTCCGGCTGCACCGGGGCGCCGACGAACGCTGGCGCTGCACGGCGGTGGAGGTGGCCGGTCGCCCGGCGGAGGGAGAGCCCGCCTGACGCGCCCCGCGCACGCGAAGGGCCGGGCGCCCTCGGCACCCGGCCCTGCACTCGCCCTCGGCCCGCTCCCGGGCCCCTGGCTACTTCTTGCGGCGACGGCCGCCCTTCTGGGCCTTGCGCCGCTCCGCGCGCGTCAGTCCGTCGCTGGCCGACGGCGTGCCGCCCGACGGCTGGTCAGAGGTCGCGAAGTCGCCCTCGTCGACGCCGCCCTCGGCGTTCGGCGCCTGGAAGTGCAGGCGGTCCGGGCGCTGCGGGGCCTCCAGGCCCTTGGCACGGATCTCCGGGCGTCCAGCACCGGCCGGAACCGCGTCCTGCGCGCCGTCCTTCGAGAGCGACGGCGCGGCGTCCGCGACCGGAACCTCCTCGACCTGCTGCTCGACCTGGACCTCCAGGTTGAACAGATAGCCGACGGACTCCTCCTTGATGCCGTCCATCATGGCGTTGAACATGTCGAAGCCCTCGCGCTGGTACTCGACCAGCGGGTCCTTCTGCGCCATGGCGCGCAGGCCGATGCCCTCCTGGAGGTAGTCCATCTCGTAGAGGTGCTCGCGCCACTTGCGGTCCAGCACGGAGAGCACCACGCGGCGCTCCAGCTCACGCATGATCTCGGAGCCGAGCTGCGCCTCACGGGCCTCGTACTGCTGACGGACGTCGTCCTTGATCGCCTCGGAGATGAACTCGGCGGTCAGACCCGCGCGGTCGCCGACCTCGTCCTCCAGCTCCTCGATGGTGACCTTGACCGGGTACAGCTGCTTGAAGGCGCTCCAGAGGCGGTCGAGGTCCCACTCCTCCGCGAAGCCCTCGGCGCTCTCCGCCGCGACGTACGCGTCGATGGTGTCGTCCATGAAGTGCTGGACCTGCTCGTGCAGGTCCTCGCCCTCCAGGACGCGGCGGCGCTCGCCGTAGATGACCTCGCGCTGCCGGTTGAGGACCTCGTCGTACTTCAGGACGTTCTTGCGCGTCTCGAAGTTCTGCTGCTCGACCTGCGACTGGGCCGACGCGATGGCGCGCGTGACCATCTTGTTCTCGATCGGCACGTCGTCCGGGACGTTCGCCATGGCCATCACGCGCTCGACCATCTGCGCCTTGAACAGGCGCATGAGGTCGTCGCCGAGCGAGAGGTAGAAGCGCGACTCACCGGGGTCGCCCTGACGGCCGGAGCGGCCGCGCAGCTGGTTGTCGATGCGGCGCGACTCGTGGCGCTCGGTGCCGAGGACGTAGAGCCCGCCGAGGTCCTTGACCTCTTCGAACTCGGCCTTGACCGCCTGCTCGGCCTTCTCCAGGGCGGCGGGCAGCGCGTGCGCCCACTCCTCGATGTGCTCCTCGGGGTCGAGGCCCTGCTGGCGCAGCTCCGCTTCAGCGAGGTCCTCGGGGTTGCCGCCGAGCTTGATGTCCGTACCACGACCGGCCATGTTCGTGGCCACGGTCACGGCGCCCTTGCGGCCGGCCTGGGCGACGATCGTCGCCTCGCGGTCGTGCTGCTTGGCGTTCAGGACCTCGTGCTGGACGCCGCGCTTGGACAGCTGCTGCGAGAGGTACTCGGACTTCTCGACCGACGTCGTGCCGACGAGGATCGGCTGGCCCTTCTCGTGCTTCTCCGCGATGTCGTCGACGACGGCGGCGAACTTGGCGACCTCGGTGCGGTAGATCAGGTCCGACTGGTCCTTGCGGACCATCGGCCTGTTCGTCGGGATCGGGACGACACCGAGCTTGTAGATCTGGTGGAACTCGGCGGCCTCGGTCATGGCCGTACCGGTCATGCCGGAGAGGCCGGGGACTTCCTTGCCCTCGTGGTCGGCGCGCTTGTAGAGGCGGAAGAAGTTCTGCAGGGTGATCGTGGCGAGCGTCTGGTTCTCGTCCTTGATGTCCACCCCTTCCTTCGCCTCGATCGCCTGGTGCATGCCCTCGTTGTAGCGGCGGCCGGCGAGGATGCGGCCGGTGTGCTCGTCGACGATCATGACTTCGCCGTCGATGACGACGTAGTCCTTGTCCTTCTTGAACAGTTCCTTGGCCTTGATGGCGTTGTTCAGGTAACCGACGAGCGGGGTGTTCACCGACTCGTAGAGGTTGTCGATGCCCAGCCAGTCCTCGACCTTGGCGACGCCGGACTCGTGGATGCCGACGGTGCGCTTCTTCTCGTCGACCTCGTAGTCCCCGGTCTCCTCGATGCCCTTGAGGGGCTCGCCGGGCTTGCCCTTGGTGAGGCGGGTGACCAGCTTGGCGAAGTCGCCGTACCACTTGGTGGCCTGGTCGGCGGGGCCGGAGATGATCAGCGGCGTACGGGCCTCGTCGACGAGGATCGAGTCGACCTCGTCCACGATCGCGAAGTTGTGGCCGCGCTGCACCAGCTCGTCCTTCGACCACGCCATGTTGTCGCGCAGGTAGTCGAAGCCGAACTCGTTGTTCGTGCCGTACGTGATGTCGCAGTTGTACATCTCGCGGCGCTGCGCGGGCGGCATGTTCGCCAGGATGCAGCCGACGCTCAGACCGAGGAACTTGTGGACGCGGCCCATCATCTCGGAGTCGCGCTCGGCCAGGTAGTCATTGACCGTGATCAGGTGCACGCCCTTGCCCGAGAGCGCGTTCAGATACGCGGGCAGCGTACCGACCAGCGTCTTGCCCTCACCGGTCTTCATCTCGGCGACATAGCCGAGGTGCAGCGCGGCGCCGCCCATGATCTGGACGTCGTAGTGGCGCTGGCCGAGGGCGCGCTTGGCGGCCTCGCGGACGGTCGCGAACGCCTCCGGCAGCAGGTCGTCGAGCGTTTCGCCGTCGGCGTAGCGCTCCTTGTACTCCGCAGTCAGGGCGCGCAGCTCGGCGTCGGAGAGGACCGTGAAGTCCTCCTCGATGGAGTTGACCTGGTCCGCGATGCGGTGCAGCTTGCGCAGGATCTTGCCTTCGCCTGCACGCATGATCTTCGAGAGGACGGACACGGGGGTTGGTCTCCTTGCCGGTCGGGCCTGGCATGGTCGGTTGTACTCGTCGGGCAACGGCCATCGTATGCGAGGACCCGGCCACGCCGGGAGGTCTGCCAGTACGTCAACGCTCGGGCGGCCTGGAAGGTGCCGCATACCGGACCATCCGACGGTGAATCCGCCCTCCGCTGAATCGTCCCGCCGACGCCGTCCACCCGCGCCGGGGAGAGCGCGCCAAATCGCTGGCGCCGCGCGGGGCGCCCCGCGCAGAATCGGCCGATGGAGCCCGTCACCCTCACCACCGAACGCCTGCTGCTGCGCGCCTTCACGTCCGCCGACACGGACGAGGTGTACGCGGCCGCCCAGGACCCCGACATCCAGCGCTGGACGACCATCCCGTCGCCCTACACGCGCGTGGACGCCGAGAGCTTCACCGGCCGCATGGTCCCCGACGGCTGGCGTTACGACGTCGAGTACACCTTCTCCGTACGCCCCCGTGAGGGCGGCCCGCTCCTGGCCGCGACGAGCCTGCACCACCCGCGCGCGGGCAGCTGGGAGATCGGCTTCTGGACCGCCAAGGAGCACCGGGGCCACGGCTATATGACGGAGACCGTCCAGGCCATGGCCCACTGGGCGTTCGCACGGCTCGGCTGCACCCGCTTGGAGTGGCGCGCCGAGGTGGGCAACCAGGGCTCCCGCGCGGTGGCCGAGAAGGCGGGCTTCACCATCGAGGGCACCCTCCGCGCGGCCCTGCCCAACAAGAACACCCTCCGCGACTGCTGGATCGGCGCCCTCCTGCCCACGGACATCGGCCTGCAGTCACAGCAGCAGTACCTCAGTTCCAGCCCGTCCGGCGTTTGAGGACGAGGCGCGAAGCGCCAATTGCGGTTGAGCGGGGCCCGGGGCGGCAGCCCCGGTTTCGGGAAGGGGCGGGCCTGGGGCGCCCCGCGAAGGCGCCCACCCACGAGGGCCACCCACCCCCACCCCCACTGTCAGACCCTCCCCCTATCGTTCCCCCATGACCGAGCCCACCCGCACCCCACACCCCCAGGCCACCCTCACCGCCGACGAAGCCCGCCGCCTGGCCCTTCGGGCCCAAGGCTTCCTCGGCGCCCCGAACCGCAAGGCGGGCCCCCGCGGAGTCCTGCGCCACCTGGGCGCGGTCCAGCTCGACACGATCTCGGTCCTGGCCCGCTCCCACGAGCTGATCCCGTACGCACGCCTGGGCGCCGTCGGCCGCAAGACGGTGGAGCGGGCGTACTGGACGACCACGCCCCCCGGCGCGCCCACGGCGAGCCCCCACGCGTTCGAGTACTGGTCCCACGCCGCCTGCGTCCTGCCCATCGAGGAGTGGCCGCACTTCGCCTTCCGCCGCCGCGCCTACCGCGCCCGCCCGCACTGGCACCACGACCTCCCGGACGGCGCCTACGACCAGGTCATCAAGCAGCTCCGCGCCGAAGGCCCGCTCACGGCCACGGAGTTGGGCGGCGCGAAGAACAAGGGCGAGTGGTGGGACTGGTCCGACTCCAAGATCGCCGTGGAGCGCGCGCTGATGCACGGCGAGGTGGTGTGCGTGGAACGGCGCTCCTGGAAGCGGGTGTACGACCTCGCGGAGCGCGCCATCCCCGACACCCTGCTGCACGACGACCTGGACGACAGGGAGTGCGTGCGCCGTCTGGTCCGCCAGGCGGGCGAGGCCCTGGGCGTCGGCACCCGCGCGGACATCGCCGACTACCACCGCCTCAAGGGCGAGCAGTTCGACGCCGTGGTCGAGGACTCGGGCCTGGTGCCGGTGGCCGTGGAGGGCTGGGACAAGCCCGCCTGGGCGGCGCCCGAGGCGCTGGCCACGCCCCCGCGCGGCCGCCACCGCACGACGCTCCTGTCGCCGTTCGACTCCCTGATCTGGGAGCGGGCACGCACGGAGCGGATCTTCGGCTTCACCCACCGCCTGGAGGCGTACGTCCCCAAGCAGAAGCGGATCCACGGCTACTTCGCGATGCCGGTGCTCGCGGGCGGCCACCTCGTGGGCCGTGTCGACCCCGCGCGCGAGGGCACCACGCTGGTCGCCAAGCAGGTGTCCCTCGCGGGCCCCAAGGCGGTGCCCCAGGTCGCTCAGGCGCTCCTGGAGGCGGCGGAGTGGGTGGGCTGCGACGCCGTGCGCGTCGAGCGCGTGGACAGCCCGGAGCTGACCGCGCCCCTGGTCCGCGCCCTCGGCTGACGGCCGGTCCGGTGGCCCGGCCGGTCACCGGATCTCGAGGATCTTCTCCCGCATCGCGTACACCACGGCCTCCATCCGGGAGTGCAGCTGCAGCTTCTCCAGGATGTTGCGCACGTGGTTCTTCACGGTGTTCTCGGAGATGAACAACTCCTTGGCGATGTCCCGGTTGTTCATGCCGGTGGCCACCAGCTTCAGGACCTCCAGCTCCCGGTCGGTGAGCCGGGGCGCCGGGACGAGCCGCCGCTCGTCCGTCCGCTGGATCATCGACTTGAACTCCGTGAGCAGCTTCGACGCCATGGACGGGCTGATCTGCGACTGTCCGTCCGCCACCGCCCGGATCGCCGTGGCGACCTCGTCCGTGGAGATCTCCTTCAGCAGATAGCCGGTCGCGCCCGCCTTGATCGCGTCATAGAGGTCGGCCTCCTCGTCGCTGATCGTCAGCATGATGATCTTCGCGCTGGGGGCCACCTCCTTGATCGAGGTACAGGCCTCGATGCCGCCGCGCTTCGGCATCCGCACATCCATCAGGACGATGTCCGGCAGCAGATCCGCCGCCTTGTCCACCGCCTCCGCGCCATCGCCCGCCTCGCCGACCACCTGGATGTCCTCCTCCGCGGCGAGGACGATCTCCAGACCACGCCGGAAGAGCGCGTGGTCGTCCACGACCAGGACCCGGATCGGCTCCTTGCGCGGGGCGCCCGCGTCCGTGCCGATGCCGACGCCGTCCCCGGCATCGTCGTTCCGCATCGGTCCGAAGCTGTCCGCCATCGTTCCTCCCCCTGAAGGCCAGGGCCAGTGTCTTGCCTTGGCTGCACCAACCCTAGGCAGAGTCAAGCGGGTTGGGCCGTCACGCCCATGATTCCATGACCGGCCCCCGCGCCGTGCGCGCAGTGGTCGCACGCGGGTGCCCCTGGGGGCGCACACGCGCTCCAGGGGCACCGGTCTACGCGCTCCCGCGAGGGAGATCAGCCACCGAGGACACTGCCTCCGCCAGCCGATTGCGGCTGGGTGACCATGGGGTCCGCGTTGAGGTGGATGACGCCGTAGTCGTAGGCGTGCCGCCGGTAGACGACGCTCGGTTCCTTGGTCTCGGAGTCGATGAACAAGTAGAAGTCATGGCCGACCAGCTCCATCTCGTAGAGCGCCTGGTCGAGCGACATGGGGGCCGCGACGTGCGTCTTCTCGCGGACCACCAGGGGCCCTTCGCCCTGGATCTCCAGCGAGCCGATCCTGGTGGTCGGCACGCCATCGGGCTCTTCGTCGTGGGCCAGGGAACCGTCCCCGTTGAGGTGCGCCGCGTCCGGCACGCGGCTGGCGACCTCGGCGGCGGTGAGCCGGCCGGCACCGCGCCGGTTGTGCCGCTTCTCGTGCTGCTTGCGCAGCCGGGCCTCGAGCTTGGCGGTGGCCAGGTCGAGCGCCGCGTAGGGATCCGACGCCGATGCCTCCGCCCGGATCACGGGCCCACGCCCACGGACGGTGATCTCCACACGGTCGGAACGGTCGGCCTGACGCGGGTTGGTTTCCTTGGACACCTCGACGTCGAGGCTGATCACCTTGCCGTCGAGCTTCTGGATCTTCTCCAGCTTCAGCTTCTCGGCCACGTGCTTGCGGAACCGCTCGGGCACCTCGGTCTTGCGGCCCTTGACGACGATGTCCACGCAGAACTCCGTTCCCGGATCGCTCCGCGACTTCGGCGGAGCCTCTCCCTTTTGCACCAGACCCCGGACACTCCCGGAGCCTCGGACTCGGTGACTTCCACCTCCTCCTCCCCCGTGGGCAAGATCTCCACCCACCGGTTCCGGGTGATTGCGGAAAACCCGTGCACCGGCATTCCGATAAGCGAGGGGCGCTGTGCGCGGCTCCTCACAACCGAACATATCTCGCCCGGACGGATGTCGTCACCCTCTACTGACACGTACCTCCATTCAGGTACTTCCACCCTCTCACTACCAGCAACGATGGAAGTTCTCCGTCAGTTCCGGTTTATTTTGAAAGAATCCGGTGTAGCCGCGACGACCGCCGCTCTCACCTTATTTTCCGCGCCCTTTGCCCCGGCCACCAGTGCATTCGGTCCCGCGCCGACGGCGTCCTTCTCGCCACCGCGGCTTGGCCGGTTCCCTATCTGGTTCTCCGCCTCGATCCATGCCTGCCGACCGGTGCGGCGCGCTCGCTGGTCTCCTTCCCCGTTCGCGCCCTCCACACCACCCATCGCACGGGTGGCCTCCACGAGCGAGGCTCCCGTCGTCATGAGGTCGTCCACCACGACGACGCGCGCCGCGCCCCGCAGCAGCCGCCCCGCACCGGCGGCCACCTCCAGCGCCCCCGACAGATTCGCCTGCCGCTCACGGGAGTTGAGGCCCGCCTGGTCGGCGACGGCGCGCCGCTGCCGCAGCACCGCGAGCACCCGGGCCGACACCCCCGAGCGCCGCAGCTCCCCCGCCGCGGCCAGCGCGATCCGCCGCACCGGGTCGTGCCCCCGCGCCCGCACCGCCCACCGCGCGGACGGCACCGGCACCAGGAGCACCGGAGCCGCGCCGTCCCGCCCGGCCTCGGCGCCGGACGCCCCGGGTGCGGCCCCGCACTCCAGCCCGGCCCGCACCGCGCCCGCCAGCGCCTCGCCGAGCGGCCCGACGAGCGCCAGCGCGCCCCGTTCCTTGTGTGCGAGCAGCACCGCCCGCACCGCGTCCTCGTACACCGCCGCCGCGTGCACCACCGGCAGCCCTCGTGGCTCGGGCACCGGCCGCACCCTGCGCGGCGCGGCTCCGCACAGAGCGGCCCGGCACCGGACGCACAGCGCCGCCCGAGGCGCCCCGCAGCCCCCGCACTCGGCCGGAAGGACCAGCTCCGTGAGGTCCTGCCACCACCCCCGCATGTCCACCACTGTGCCAACGCGGACGCCCCGCTGCCACCCCTGTGGATAACCACCTGTGGATAACCGCGCGCACCCCGGCTGCGCTGCGCCGACACGCTTCCATCCGCGCCGGGCGCAGGCCCGGCGGACACCGCGGGGCCCCAGGAAGCCGTCCGTCCGGCGGAGGGCCCAACCTTCCGGCAGGGGGTCCGTCAACCCGGCGGAGGTCCGTCAGCCCGGCAGAGGGTCCGTCAGCCCGGCAGGGGGCGGTCAGCCCGGCAGGGGACGGCCAGCCCGGCAGAGGTCGGCCAGCCAAGCAGAGAGCCCGACAGCCCGGCAGGGGGCGGCCAGCCCAGCAGAGGCCGCCACCGAAGCAGAGAGCCCGACAGCCCGGCCAGAGGGCCCGACAGCCCGGCACAGGCCGTCAGCCAAGCATCAGCCAGGCACAGGCCCCGTCAAGCCCGGCAGAAGCCGTCTCAGCCAGTCGGCGGAGGCCCCGTCACCCGGGATAGACCGGCGCCCGCCCGTCCTTGCCCACCGTCTGCCACTGCGCCCCCGAAGGCAGCCGCACGATCCCGTCGTCCGAGTGCGCGAGCAGCGGCTGGGTCTCGTCCTCGGACGCGGCGATCTCCTTCACGCCGGTGAGTCCGGGCAGCGTCGCCCCCGCGCGCGCCGAGCCGTCGCACTGGACGTACCGCATCTGCTGCACACCGCCGGACTCGCGTCCCACCACCACGAGGCGGCTGGGGCCCGCCCAGGACATGGCGGTGACCTCTTCCATCTGCGGGGCCGCCTCGCGCGGTTCGACGACGGAGATGATGGGCTGTTCGTCCTTGCCGACCGACCGCTCGACGCGGCCGATCCGCAACGACGTCTTGCCCTTCTTCTCCACGAGCAGCGCGATGCGCACGCCGTCCGCCGACACCCGCACGTCCTTGATGTGCCCGTCCAGGCCGGAGACGTTCACCGGCACCGGCTCGCCCGTGCCCTGGTCGAGCCAGAAGAGCCGCGGCCGCTTCGGGTCCCGGTCGGCCACCCACAGGTCGCCGCGCCCGTCCCAGCTGGGCGTGGACAGGCCGTCGCCCGCCGACTTGGACCGGGAGCGCAGCTCAGGACCGCCGAGCGAACCGCTGACCAGGGAGGCCGTGTACAGGCTGCGCCCGTCGGCCGACACCCCGGCCGCGTGCTGCTCGTCGCGCGAGATCGCGGCCGAGCGCAGCTCCTGCTCGGGGCTGCCGAACGGGCCCGGCACCGGCTCCGGCTTGGCGTTGCTCCCCGCGTTGACCGGCATCTGCACAAGCCGCTGCTTGTCGTCGACGAAGTACTGGTAGGACGGCCGGCCCGGGCCGCGGTGCGAGGCCACGGTCTCGGCGCGGTCCTTGCCGAGCACGCACAGCTGCGAGCCGTTCTGGCGCCGCAGCTCCACCTGCTCCACGCCGGACGCCGTCAAGTCCTGGAGCGTGAAGAGCAGTTGCGCGGCCATCAGGGTGCAGCGCTTCTGGTCGACCCGGTCCGCGCGTCCGTTCAGCGGCACGACCAGCTTGTTCTTGTCGTCCGGCGTCAGCGACTTGGTGCCGGGCGCGAGCCTCGTCCCCATCAGGAACGGCGAGGTGACCACCGGGCCGAGCCAGTGCGTGGGCCCCGCGAGCAGGGACTTCACCGTCTGGGTCAGCGGATCGATGCGCTGGCGTACGTAGATGGGGTCCGCGACGAGCGCCTTCGGGCCGCTGCCCTCATGGCCGGCCTCGCGCTCGGCGAAGTAGTACTTGTTGACCGCTTCGTAGTTCCGCTCGAAGTCCGACTCGCCGAGCACGACGCCTTTGGGCAGCCGGTCGATGCGCCACACCCGGCCGTTCGACCCGTTCTGCTGCGAGAGGTGCACGGTCTGCGCGTACGCCGTCTCGTCGGGCACGTACGCGTGCTGCTTGTTCACCGTCGCGATCTGCCGCCCGGTGAGGGAGTACGTGCGCCCGCTGCCGCTGTCGTTGTCCACGTTGTCGGCGACCGTGTTCGGGCCGTCGGCGAGGACCGTGGTGGAGTGCTGGGGGTCCCAGCTGTCGGACGCTTCCTTCGTGAGGTACTTGCGCGCGATCGCGAAGTCCGGATCGTCGCTGGTCAGCGCCTCGAGGAAGCCCTGGACGATATCCACGGCCTGCGCGTTCTCAGACGGCGGTATCGCGTACACGCGCACCTGGGACTGCGAGTCCGGCCGCTGGGAGGCGTCGACCTTCTTCAGGTTCCCCTCGTCGGGCATGGAGGCGCACCCGGCGAGCAGCGCGCCGCACACGGCGACCACGAGCCCGGCCTGCGAGGGGCGCACGCGCCCGTCCCGTTCAGCGCCCACGCGAGGCTCCCTGCTCCTCGTCGGCACCCGGCCCGTCGCCACTGCCCGCTCCCGGCTCCTCGTCATGATCAACTCTCGGCGCGTCATCGACTCTCGGCGCGTCATCGACTCTCGATGCGTCATCAACTCTCGTTGCGCCCCGGTCCGTCCCCGCATCCGGTACGTCGCCGCGCACGCCCGCGCCGAACGATTCGCCCCCGCCCTCGCCCTCGTCCTCAAAGGACCTCGACTGGCGCGGCACCACCCGCGCGCCGTTGCCCGGCAGGGCCGTCGGGTCCACGTCCAGGGCCGCCGCGGCCGCGAGCCGCGGCGCGACCGGCGCCTTCGCGGGCACGGGCGGAGACACCCGATCCTGCGGCCGGTGGGACACGGTGGCCCGCTTGCCGCCGCCACCGCGCGGCAGGCCCGCGGCCTCCAGGTCGCGGTGGCGCCGCGAGTCGTCCGGCTCCAGCGGTATCGGCGAGCCGCGCAGCACCTCGTCGGCCGTACGCGGCAGCGTGAGCCGGAACTGCGAGCCGCCGCCCGGCTCGCCCCAGGCCTGCAGCCAGCCGCCGTGCAGCCGCGCGTCCTCCAGGGCGATGGACAGGCCGAGGCCGGTACCGCCGGTGGTACGCGCGCGTGCCGGGTCGGCCCGCCAGAAGCGGCTGAACACCCGGGTCGCCTCGCCGGGCTTGAGCCCCACCCCGTAGTCCCGCACCGCGACGGCGACCGCGCCGCCCGCGACCGCCAGCTTGACGATCACGTCCTGGCCCTCGCCGTGCTCCACGGCGTTGACCACGAGGTTGCGCAGCACGCGCTCCACGCGCCGCGCGTCGGCCTCCGCGACCACGGGCTGCTGGTCGCCGACGACCCGTATCCGGGTGCCCTTGCGTTCGGCCAGCGGCTCGGCGCCGCCCACCACGCGGCGCACCACCTCGCGCAGGTCTATCGGCTCGGCCTCAAGGGCGGCCGCGCCCGCGTCGAACCGGCTGATCTCAAGGAGATCCGCGAGCAGCGACTCGAACCGGTCCAGCTGATCGGCGAGCAACTCGGCCGACCGCGCCGTCACCGGATCGAAGTCCACCCGCGCCTCATGGATGACGTCCGCCGCCATCCGTACGGTCGTCAGGGGCGTGCGCAGCTCGTGCGACACGTCCGACACGAACCGCCGCTGCATCCGCGACAGCTCCTCCAGCTGCTGGATCTTGAGCTGGAGGTTCTGCGCCATCTTGTTGAAGGCCTCGCCGAGACGCGCGATGTCGTCCTCACCAGTGACCTTCATCCGCTCCTGGAGACGCCCCGCGGACAGCCGCTCGGCGATCCCCGCCGCCATCCGTACGGGCGTGACGACCTGCCGCACGACCAGCCAGGCGATGGCGCCGAGCAGGACCACCACGAACAGCCCCGCCGTCGCGAGCGTGCCGCGCACCAGGCTCATCGACTCCTCTTCCTGCGTCAGCGGGAAGAGGTAGTACAGCTGGTACGAGTCGCCGTTGAGGTCACTGAGCTGCTTGCCGATCACCAGACCGGCCTGTGACGCACGGTGGTCGATGAACCTGATGCGCGTGTTGCTCTGGTACGCGAGCGTGCCGTCGCTGACCTTGTCGCGGACCTCTTCGGGAACGCTCTGGATCGGGTCAACGCCGCCGGAGGCACGCGGTCCGCGCACACTGCCGACGTCACCCGTGTTGGCGCTCAGCGTCACCACGTAGAACGCGTTCTGGCCGCCGCTCGCGAGCTGCTCGGCCAGCTCCGACATCCACACGGCGGCGTTCTGCGCGGTGGGACCGTCCCCGGCGTCGCCCTGCGGGGAGACCTGGCGCGCCGAGTTGGCCTTCTCCTGGGCCACCCGGAAGCCGCCGTCGGCCTGGCTCTGGGACGCGTTGACCTTCGCCTTCAGCAGGCCGTTGCTCACCGAGCTCATGACGACGAAGCCCAGCAGGAGCACCACGCCCAGCGACATCAGCAGCGTGGTGACGACCACCCTGAGCTGGATGTTGCGCCGCCACAGCCGCATGACGGGCAGCAGCGGGCGGCGCACCCAGCGCGTGAAGAGCCGCAGGAAAGGGCTGCCCTGCACCCCGCCCTGCAGCATCCGGCCGCGGTCGACCAGAGCCCCGAACCGGGACTCCCGCCGAGGCGGCCGTACAGTCCGCCCCGGCCGCGCTCCCGGGTCGCCGGGCGCCGGAGCGGAACTGTCCCGGGACACGTCAGCTCGGTCCGGCCTTGTAACCGACGCCACGGACGGTCACCACGATCTCGGGCCGCTCCGGGTCCCGCTCGACCTTGGAGCGCAGGCGCTGCACATGCACGTTGACCAGCCGGGTGTCGGCGGCGTGGCGGTAGCCCCACACCTGTTCGAGCAGCACCTCGCGCGTGAACACCTGCCACGGCTTGCGGGCGAGCGCGACCAGCAGGTCGAACTCAAGCGGCGTCAGCGCGATGGACTGCCCCTCCCGCTTCACGGAGTGCCCGGCCACGTCGATGACCAGGTCACCGATGGCCAGCTGCTCCGGCGCGGGCTCCTCCGACCTGCGCAGCCGCGCACGGATGCGGGCCACGAGCTCCTTGGGCTTGAACGGCTTGACGATGTAGTCATCCGCCCCCGACTCCAGGCCCACCACCACGTCCACCGTGTCGCTCTTGGCGGTGAGCATGACGATCGGAACACCGGACTCCGCCCTGATCAGGCGGCACACCTCAATGCCGTCCCGACCGGGCAGCATCAGATCGAGCAGTACAAGATCCGGCTTGGCCTCCCGGAAAGCTGCCAGCGCCTTGTCACCATCGGCAACGAACGACGGCTCGAAACCCTCACCACGCAGCACAATCCCGAGCATCTCGGCCAGTGCGGTGTCGTCGTCGACGACAAGGACTCGTCCCTTCATGCCTGACATCATCCCATTAGCTAATCGTTACCTGGCGTGACCTGGCACACAGCTCGGCAAGACCCTCGCCAGTCACCGGAGACACCACACCTTCCTCCGTGACGATCGCCGTCACCAACTCGGGGGGCGTCACATCGAAGGCCGGGTTGTAGGCCTGCGTCCCCAAGGGCGCCACCAGAATCCCCCCTCCCCCCTCGGCTCCCGCCGCCGTCGGCGCCATCGGCACCGTGACCTCCGTCACCTCGTGACCCGCCCGCTGCTCGACCTCGATGGCGGCCCCGTCCGGGGTCTGCGGGTCCACGGTCGTCACCGGCGCCACCACGATGAACGGCACGTGGTGATAGCGGGCGAGCACCGCGAGCGGATAGCTCCCCACCTTGTTGGCCACCGAACCGTCGGCCGCGATCCGGTCCGCGCCGATCAGCACGGCATCGACCTCTCCCGCCGCGAACAGCGAACCCGCCGCGTTGTCCGTGAGCAGCGTGTACGGCATTCCGTTGCGCGCGGCCTCGTACGCCGTGAGCCGGGCGCCCTGCAGCAGCGGCCGCGTCTCGTCCACCCACAGCCTGCGCAGCCGACCCGCGCGGTGCGCGCCCAGCGCCACCGCGAACGCCGTGCCCTCGCCGCCGGAGACCAGCGCCCCGGTGTTGCAGTGCGTGAGGATGCGATGGCCGCCGCCGGACATCAGCTCGTCAAGGAGCGCCAGGCCGTGCACCGCCATCCGCGCGCTGGCCTCGGCGTCCTCCTGGTGCAGCGCCCGCGCCGCGGCGAGCGCCGCCCGCGCGGCCCCCGGCCCGTCCGCACCCCCGGCGGCCGCGCCCCGGTACGCCGCCTGGGCCCTGCGCACGCCGTAGGCGAGGTTGACCGCGGTGGGCCGCGCGGCCGCGAGGGCCTCGGCCGCCTCGTCCACGTCGAAGCCGCGGGCGGCGGCCAGCGCCACGCCGTACGCCCCGGCGATGCCGAGCAGCGGCGCCCCGCGCACGGCCAGCGTCCGGATCGCCTGCACCAGCGCGGGCGCGTCGGTGCAGACCAGCTCGCTCTCCTCACCGGGCAGCCTGGTCTGGTCGAGGAGTACAAGGACGGGGCCCTCGGGTGGCTCGTCCCAGCGGATGGCGGGAACCGCCGGGGGCGCTGGGGCCTCAGGCCCGCCGAGGGCCGCCGGTGGCGTGGTCGGGGGCAGGGGAGTCGTGGGTGTTCCGCCGACGGCGCCGGGTGCCGCCGCCGAGGCCCCTGGGGGCGGTGCGGCGGCCCCGGAGGGCGGTGTCGGCCGTACGTCCTCGCCGGATCGCGCGTACTGATCAGCCATCCGCCCAGTCTGCCCGGTACCCGTCGGACAATAGAAGGTGTGCAGCCGAGGCAGCCCGTGGTCCCCGTACCCCCGCGCCTGGTCCCCGGCCCACCGCCCCGTGGCACGATGGCAGCCAACCTGCCGCCGCGACCGCGGACGGGCACTGTGAAGGAGCGACGATGAACGACACTCCGGGCTGGGCCTCGCCCGGATCTGCCCCCTCCGACGGAAACGACCCCGACCGGCAGGGATCCACCGCCCCCGACGACCAGCCGAGCGGCCCGCCCTCGAAGTGGTCCAAGGAGCAACCGCCGCCCGCCCAGTGGTCCGCGCCCGGCGCGCCAGGCCCCGGCCAGACCCCGCCTCCGCCCGCGCCCCCCGGCCAGGCCTGGGGCGGCGGCCCCGCGGGAGGCAGCGGCCAGGGCGGCGGCCCCTACCGCGGCTGGGGCGCCTGGCAGGGCCCGCCCGCCGCCGCCAAGCCGGGAGTCATCCCGCTGCGCCCGCTCGCCGTCGGCGAGATCCTGGACGGCGCGGTCTCCACGATGCGTACGCACTGGCGCACGGTCCTCGGCATCTCGCTGACCGTCGCCGTCGTCACGGAGCTCGTCGTCGTGCTCCTCCAGGGGCTCGTCCTCAACGACGCCGACACCGCGGCCCTGGACGACCCGGACGCGACCGTCGGCGAGCTGACGCGCGCCCTCGGGGACACGCTCCTGAGCTCCGGCGTCGTCCTCGTCGTCACGCTGCTCGGCACGATCGTCGCGACGGCCCTGCTGACCATGGTCACCAGCCGCGCCGTGCTCGGCCGCTCGGTGACCACGGCGGAGGCCTGGCACGACTCCCGTCCGCAGCTGCCCAAACTGCTCGGCCTCACCCTGCTGCTTCCGCTCATCGCGGTGGGCATCGTCCTCGTCGGCGTCCTGCCCGGTGTGCTCATCGCCGCGGCCGGGGCCACCGACGGCGGTGCCGCCCTGGCCGTCATCGGCGGCCTCGCCGCGGGCGTCGTCGCCATCTGGCTGATGGTCCGGCTCTCCCTGTCCTCCCCGGCGCTCATGCTGGAGAAGCAGGGCGTGAAGAAGTCGCTGAGCCGGTCCGTGAAGCTGGTACGCCGCTCCTGGTGGCGCGTCTTCGGCATCCAGCTGCTCGCCGCGGTGATCGCGAACGTCATCTCGTCGATCGTCGTCATCCCGTTCACCGTCATCGCGGGCGCGCTCAGCGGCGACAGCGTCTCCAACCTTCTTGACAGCGCCTCCGGAGACGTCGGCTGGGTCTTCCTGATCGTCAGCGGCATCGGCCAGGTGATCGGCTCCATGCTCACCTTCCCGATCACCGCGGGCGTCACCGTGCTCCTCTACATCGACCAGCGGATCCGCCGCGAGGCCCTCGACCTCGAACTCGCCCGCGCCGCCGGCGTCCCGGGCCACGGCACCTCCGACGCGCCCGGCACCCCCGGGAGCTGATGCGGTGACCCTGGCGGGGGCAGTCCTGAACAGGATCGGTACGGCCGTTCCGGCGCCGCGCACCGGCGCCGGAACAGCCTTGCTGCTGGCGCGCACCGGCGAGGACCCCCCGGTGACGATCCCGCGCGACCCCGCGCGGGAGGCAGCCGAGCGCGAGCTCTCCAAGCCGATGTACCACGAGAACGAGCCCGGCCTCTTCCAGCGCACCCTGAACCGCTTCCTGGACTGGGTGAACGACCTCCTGAACGCGGCCTCCGGGGCGGCGCCGGGCGGCGGATTCGGGCTCGTCGTCATCGTGGTCGCCGTGATCGCCGTCGCGGCGGCCCTGTGGTGGCGCCTCGGCACACCCCGCGGGGCCCCCGCCACCTCGGCGGCGCTCTTCGGCGACCGCCCCCGCAGCGCCGCCGAACACCGCGCCGCCGCCGAGGCGCACGCCGCCCAGGGCCACTGGAACCAGGCCGTCCAGGAGCGGATGCGCGCCGTCGTCCGCTCCCTGGAGGAGCGCGCGCTCCTCGACCCCCGCCCCGGCCGCACGGCCGACGAGGCCGCCACGGAGGCGGGCCGCACCCTGCCCGCGCACACGGACGAGCTGCGCGCGGCGGCCCGGGAGTTCGACGACGTCACATACGGCGGCCGCAGCGCCGACCAGACGGCATACCACCGGCTCACCCGCCTCGACGAGACCCTGGAGCGCGCCAAGCCCGTGCTCACGACCTCCGCGACGGCCCCCACCAGCTCCCCTGGAGCAGGCGGATGACCGGCCCCACGAGCCCCGCGAGCCCCTCGAAGCCCTCGAACACACCGGGCGCCCCCGACGAGGCCCTCCGGCAGGCCGCCCCCTCCGAGCCCCCTCAGGACACCCCGGCGCCGCCTGCCGGAACCTCCCTCGCCGCGACTCCCCGCCAGCTCTGGACCCGCACGCGCGGCATCGCCCTCGCGCTCGTCATCCTCCTGGCCGCGGGCATCGCGATCGCCACCGTCCGCTCCGGCGCGCAGCACGGGCGCCTGGACCCCCGCGCCGCCGACCCGTACGGCAGCCGCGCCGTCGCCGAACTCCTCGACGACCGGGGCGTGTCCACGCGCGTGGTCACCACCACGGAACAGGCCCGGTCCGCCGTGGGCCCGGACACCACCCTCCTCGTGGCCGACCCCGACGTCCTCACCGACCGCCAGCTGTCCCGCCTCCACGCCGCCACCGAGGGCTCCGGAGGCCGCACCGTCCTGGTCGCCCCCGACACGTCGGTCTCGGCCCTCGCTCCCGGCGTCAGCGCGGACGGCGCCCGCAGCGTCCACTCGACGCTGTCCCCCGGCTGCGCCCTGCCCGCCGCCCGCCGCGCGGGCACCGCCGACGTCGGCGGCATCCGCTACGAGACGCTCGCCCCGAACGCGGAGTCCTGCTACCCCAGTGACGGCCTGCCCAGCCTCGTGCGCCTCCCCGCCACGGCGGCCCCCGGAGACACCCGGGGCGACGGCGAGGCCCAGGGCGACACCGTCGTCCTCGGCGCCCCCGACATCCTCTACAACGACCGCCTCAGCGAGCACGGCAACGCCTCGCTCGCCCTGCAACTCCTCGGTTCCCGCCCCCACCTGGTCTGGTACCTCCCCTCATTGGCCGACGACGCCGTCGATGACGACGCCGACAAGAGCTTCTTCGACCTGATCCCCTCCGGCTGGCTCTGGGGCACGCTTCAGCTCACCGTGGCCGCCGTGCTCGCCGCTCTCTGGCGTGCCCGCCGCCTCGGCCCGCTCGTCCCCGAGAGGCTCCCCGTCGCCGTCCGCGCCTCCGAGACCGCCGAAGGCCGCGCCCGCCTCTACCGCAAGGCCGACGCCCGCGACCGCGCCGCCGCGGCTCTTCGTTCGGCCACCCGCACCCGCCTCGCCCCCCTCGTCGGCGTCCCCACCGCCCGGGCGCACACACCCGAGACGCTCCTGCCTTCCCTGACCAGCCGTCTGCGCACGCCCGGCCAGGACCTGCACCCCCTTCTCTTCGGCCCGCCGCCCGGCGACGACGCGGGCCTCATCGCCCTCGCCGACCAACTCGACGCCCTCGAAAGTGAGGTTCGTACTTCATGATGGACCCGACCACTGACAACGCCGGGAGCTCCGACCGCGCCCGCTCCTCCCTCGAGGCCCTGCGCGCCGAGATCTCCAAGGCCGTGGTCGGCCAGGACCCCGCCGTCACCGGCCTCGTCGTGGCCCTGCTCTGCCGCGGCCACGTCCTGCTCGAAGGCGTCCCCGGCGTCGCGAAGACCCTGCTGGTACGGGCCCTCGCCGCGTCCCTCGAACTCGACACCAAACGCGTCCAGTTCACCCCCGACCTGATGCCGAGCGACGTCACCGGCTCCCTCGTCTACGACACCCGCACCGCGGAGTTCTCCTTCCAGCCGGGCCCCGTCTTCACCCACCTCCTGCTCGCCGACGAAATCAACCGCACCCCGCCCAAGACCCAGTCCTCCCTCCTCGAAGCGATGGAGGAACGCCAGGTCACCGTCGACGGCACCCCGCGCCCCCTGCCCGATCCGTTCCTGGTGGCGGCCACTCAGAACCCGGTCGAGTACGAGGGCACGTACCCCCTGCCCGAGGCCCAGCTGGACCGTTTCCTCCTCAAGCTGACGGTCCCCCTGCCCTCCCGCCAGGACGAGATCGACGTCTTGAGGCGCCACGCGGAAGGCTTCAATCCGCGCGACCTGCGCGCCGCCGGCGTGCGCCCCGTCGCGACCGCCGCAGACCTCGAGGCGGCCCGCACGGCCGTCGCCAAGACCTCGGTCTCCACCGACATCACGGCCTACGTGGTCGACATCTGCCGCGCCACCCGCGAGTCGCCGTCCCTCACCCTCGGCGTCTCCCCGCGCGGTGCTACCGCCCTGTTGTCCACGGCCCGCGCCTGGGCCTGGCTGACCGGCCGCGACTACGTCACCCCCGATGACGTGAAGGCCCTGGCCCTGCCGACGCTCCGCCACCGCGTCCAGCTCCGCCCCGAGGCCGAGATGGAGGGCGTGACGGCGGACTCCGTGATCACCTCGATCCTCAACCACGTCCCGGTGCCCCGCTGATGGCCCCGACAGGCCGCGCCGCCCTCCTGGCGGCCCTGGGCTCCCTCCCCGTAGGCATTCTGGAACCCAGCTGGACCGGCTTCCTCGCCGTCAACGGCCCCTTGGCCCTGGCCTGCGCCTGCGACTACGCGCTGGCCGCTCCGGTGCGCCGTCTCGGCCTGACCCGCTCCGGCGACACGAGCGTGCGCCTCGGCGAGTCCGCGGACGTCCAGGTCACCGTCACCAATCCCACCAAGCGGCCCTTGCGCGCGGACGTCCGCGACGCCTGGCCTCCGAGCAGCTGGCAGCCCGGCACCGAAGTCGCCGCTTCCAGGAGCCGGTTGACGGTCCCTTCCGGTGAACGCCGCCGCCTCACCACGCGCTTGCGTCCCACCCGTCGCGGCGACCACCGCGCGGACCGCGTGACGATCCGCTCGTACGGCCCTCTCGGCCTGTTCACCCGGCAGGGTGGCCACCGTGTCCCCTGGACGGTCCGTGTGCTGCCGCCGTTCACCAGCCGCAAGCACCTGCCGTCGAAGCTGGCCCGGCTGCGCGAACTCGACGGCCGCACCAGCGTCCTGATCCGCGGTCAGGGTACGGAGTTCGACAGCCTCCGCGAGTACGTGCCCGGTGACGACACCCGTTCCATCGACTGGCGCGCCACCGCCCGCCAGTCCTCGGTGGCTGTCCGCACCTGGCGCCCGGAACGCGACCGCCACATCCTTTTGGTCCTCGACACCGGCCGCACCTCCGCGGGCCGCGTCGGCGACGCCCCTCGCCTCGACGCGTCCATGGATGCCGCTCTTCTCCTGGCCGCACTGGCCTCCCGGGCAGGCGACCGCGTCGACCTTCTCGCGTACGACCGCCGCGTGCGGGCCCTGGTGCAGGGCAAGGCGGCGGGTGATGTCCTGCCGTCGCTCGTGAACGCCCTCGCGACCGTGGAACCCGAGCTCGTCGAGACGGATGCCCGCGGCCTCACCTCGACGGCCCTGCGTGCGGCTCCCCGCAGCTCGCTGATCGTGCTGCTCACCAGCCTCGACGCGGCCCCGATCGAAGAGGGCCTGCTTCCCGTTCTCTCCGGCCTCACACAGCGCCATACCGTCGTCGTCGCGTCGGTGGCGGATCCGCATATCTCCCAGATGGCGAGGTCACGGGGCACTACGGAGGCGGTGTACGACGCCGCTGCCGCGGCCCAGGCCCAGGCGGAACGCCACCGCACCGCGGAACAGCTCACACGCCACGGCGTCACCGTCGTGGACGCCACTCCTGACGACCTGGCTCCCGCGCTGGCCGACGCCTATCTCTCCCTGAAGGCAGCGGGCCGCCTCTGACGAGGACCGCATAAGACGAACCCAGAGCAGGAGAAGAGGAAGGCAAAAGGCGAGAACGCAGAGCCCTGAAACGCAGAAAGCCCCCGTGCCATACGGCACGGGGGCTTTCTCTCAAAAGGAGTTCGGCGGCGTCCTACTCTCCCACAGGGTCCCCCCTGCAGTACCATCGGCGCTGTGAGGCTTAGC